>NZ_MJWZ01000056.1:0-83641 GCF_001762535.1 Campylobacter sp. BCW_6889
TTATCTTTGATAAGTTTTTATATAGAATACTTAAAAAACAATGTTAAGAGCAAGTTCTAATACAAACTCTACTTGAAAGATTTCTATGAAACTCTAAATATTATCTATATTCAAAGTCTTCTTAAAAACCTTAACAAGGAAGTGATGCTTTATTAAAGATAAGCCAAACGCTCTATTAGTACTGGTCAGCTAAAGGACTTTCATCCATTACACACCCAGCCTATCAAACTAGTAGTCTTCTAGAGAGCTTAGAGAAGATTCATCTTAGAGTTGGCTTCACGCTTAGATGCTTTCAGCGTTTATCCTTTCCAAACTTAGCTACGCTGCGATGCTCTTGGCAGAACAACAGCTACACCAGTGGTTTGTTCAACCCGGTCCTCTCGTACTAGGGTCAAATCTCTTCAATCTTCTTACGCCCACGGCAGATAGGGACCGAACTGTCTCACGACGTTCTGAACCCAGCTCGCGTACCGCTTTAAATGGCGAACAGCCATACCCTTGGGACCTGCTCCAGCCCCAGGATGCGATGAGCCGACATCGAGGTGCCAAACCTCCCCGTCGATGTGAGCTCTTGGGGGAGATCAGCCTGTTATCCCCGGGGTACCTTTTATCCTTTGAGCGATGGCCCTTCCACACAGAACCACCGGATCACTAAGACCGACTTTCGTCTCTGCTTGACTTGTATGTCTTGCAGTTAAGCTGGCTTATACCTTTATACTCTACGAACGATTTCCAACCGTTCTGAGCCAACCTTTGTAAGCCTCCGTTATTATTTGGGAGGCGACCGCCCCAGTCAAACTACCCACCAGACATTGTCCCACTTGAGGATAACTCAAGCTGGTTAGCTACCCAAATAAGAAAGAGTGGTATCTCAACAACGGCTCATATACAACTGGCGTCATATACTCAAAGCCTCCCACCTATCCTGCACATTCTTATCCAAGTAGCAGTGTCAAGCTGTAGTAAAGGTCCACGGGGTCTTTCCGTCTTGCCGCGGGTAGGAGGAATTTTCACCTCCACTACAATTTCACTGGATCCCTCTTTGAGACAGCTCCCATCTCGTTACGCCATTCATGCAGGTCGGTATTTAACCGACAAGGAATTTCGCTACCTTAGGACCGTTATAGTTACGGCCGCCGTTTACTCGGGCTTCGATCAAGAGCTTCGCTAATGCTAACCCCATCAATTAACCTTCGAGCACCGGGCAGGCGTCACACCCTATACATCCTCTTACGAGTTAGCAGAGTGCTGTGTTTTTGGTAAACAGTCGGGAGGGACTCTTTGTTGTAAGTTTCTTCGCTTTCGGAGTAAATCCTAGTACGAAGCTAACCACACCTTATACCGAAGATACGGTGCTATTTTGCAGAGTTCCTTAAAGAGAGTTCTTCCACGCGCCTTAGAATACTCATCCCACCCACCTGTGTCGGTTTACGGTACGGGCAACATTAGCTAAACTTAGAAACTTTTCTTGGCTCGACGGCATCAGGGGTTCTTCTATCCATCCGAAGACTTCAAAAAGCCTTTCAGTTCTCGGAGTGTTCTTATACGGATTTGCCTATATAAGCTCCTACGACCTTAGACTAGCACTTCCATCCGCTAGCCCCCTTAGCCCTAAGCGTCCTTCCATCGCACACTAATGTTGGTATTGGAATATTAACCAATTTGCCATCGTCTACCCCTTTCGGACTCGACTTAGGACCCGACTAACCCTACGATGACGAGCATCGCGTAGGAAACCTTGGGTTTACGGCGTTAATGATTCTCACATTAATTATCGCTACTCATGCCTGCATGCTCACTTCTATTCGCTCCAGCACTCCTTACCGGTATACCTTCGACGCAAATAGAACGCTCTCCTACCACTTGCACACAACTTAAACTACTTAAACTTTAAACCAAGAATATTTTTACTGATTTTACTAAGTTTTGTTTCTATCTTTACTCTATAAAAATCAGTAAAAATATAACTTAAAACATATAACTTAGTTTTTTATATTCTAAACTTAAATAATCTAAGTTGTGTGCAAGTCTACAGCTTCGGTACTTACTTTAGCCCCGTTATATTTTCCGCGCAAAATCACTAGACCAGTGAGCTATTACGCTTTCTTTAAAGGATGGCTGCTTCTAAGCCAACCTCCTGGTTGTTTAAGTAACTTCACATCGTTTTCCACTTAAGTAAGATTTAGGGACCTTAGCTGGTAGTCTGGGTTGTTTCCCTCTTGACGACGGATTTTATCACTCGCCGCCTGACTGCTGTGATTACATATAAGGTATTCGGAGTTTGATAGGGTTTGGTACATTGGTGTATGCCCTAGCCCATTCAGTGCTCTACCCCCTTATATTACGACACAACGCTATACCTAAATATATTTCGGAGAGAACCAGCTATCACGAAGTTTGATTGGCCTTTCACCCCTATCCACAAGTCATCCCGGGGCTTTTCAACGCCTATGGGTTCAGTCCTCCACTAGTTCTTACACTAGCTTCAACTTGCTCATGGATAGATCACTTCGTTTCGGGTCTGCAGCATCTGACTAAGCGCCCTATTCAGACTCGCTTTCGCTACGGCTTCGCGTTTGCTTAACCTTGCCAGACACCACAACTCGCAGGCTCATTATGCAAAAGGCAGTCCATCACACTGTATTGCTACATAGTGCTCTGAATGATTGTAAGCAAATGGTTTCAGGTTCTATTTCACTCTGATCACCTCAGTTCTTTTCACCTTTCCCTCACGGTACTTGTGCACTATCGATCTGGTATTAGTATTTAGGGTTGGATCGTGGTCGACCCGGATTCAGACAGGATTCCTCGTGTCCCGCCCTACTCAGGATACTGCTAGCTAAGCTTTGTTTTTCGCATACGGGACTATCACCCTCTATGGCTATACTTTCCAGAATGTTCTGCTAAACTCAGCTCTTGCACATTGCAGTCCTACAACCCCCAGTGCAAGCACTGGGTTTGCCCTCTTGCGCTTTCGCTCGCCGCTACTGACGCAATCTCTATTGATTTCTTTTCCTGAGGGTACTAAGATGTTTCAATTCCCCTCGTTCGCTCCTATATAGGTAATGTATATCTCTATACATTGGGTTGCCCCATTCGGAAATCTACGGATCAAAGCTTCTTGACAGCTCCCCGTAGCTTATCGCAGTCTAGTACGTCCTTCATCGCCTTTACCAGTCAAGGCATCCACCATTCGCTCTTAGTAGCTTACCTTTTGATGTTCTTTTAGCAGATGAGCAAAGCTCATCTTAAAGAACCAAAGCTAAAGGCCTACCCCGCCAACCTAAAAGATATTAGGCTTAAAACGAAATAAACTAAACATTCATTAAAAAATTAATGTAGATAAAGCTTCAATTCTTAATCACTAAAAAAACAATTTGCATAAAAGTTAGATATAACCTAACTTCTACCTTTTTTATTGATTCTAAAACGCATCACTTCCTTGTTAAAGTTTTTATGATAAGACTTCTTTATCTTAAGACGGAAAGCATTCAAACCTTAATATAGAAACTAAATGATTTAGTCTTAACTAAGCTGTGAGTTTGAAACTTGTCTTTAATTTATAAATCTTAAATCTAATATTCTCTTTATTTTAAAGATAAAGATAATTAAAAGATATAAGTTAAACCAAAGAAAAGATAAATAGGTTTTATCCTTTAACAAGTCCTGTAAAATTGTTTTTATTAAAACTTGCTTGTGACTCTTAACAATGATAATTAAAAAGAACATTTAGGTTTAAAACCTAAAGGAAGTATATATATTAATATAATCATTATAAATATAAATACATAATGTATATGCTACTTATATCTATTAAAGTATATTCTTTTATAGTTAAAGATAAAAAAATAAATCTAAGTATAGAGTTTATATTTTATATTTAATCTACTTTATATACTTGCTTTAGATTTTAAAGCTTTTTTATTCAAATCTTTTTTATGGTGGGCCTAACAAGACTTGAACTTGTGACCTCACCCTTATCAGGGGTGCACTCTAACCAGCTGAGCTATAGGCCCTTAATAAATGGTGGAGAATAGCGGGATCGAACCGCTGACCTCCTGCGTGCAAAGCAGGCGCTCTCCCAGCTGAGCTAATTCCCCATAAACAATTAGCTTTATCATCAATCTTTGAAATCTAAACAAGAATCAATTGAGTTTATATATTTGAAGTAATAGTGGTGAGACTTATTACTTTGTACTCTAGAAAGGAGGTGATCCAACCGCAGGTTCTCCTACGGTTACCTTGTTACGACTTCACCCCAGTCGCTGATTCCACTGTGGACGGTAACTAGTTTAGTATTCCGGCTTCGAGTGAAATCAACTCCCATGGTGTGACGGGCGGTGAGTACAAGACCCGGGAACGTATTCACCGTAGCATGGCTGATCTACGATTACTAGCGATTCCGGCTTCATGCTCTCGAGTTGCAGAGAACAATCCGAACTGGGACATATTTTATAGATTTGCTCCACCTCGCGGTATTGCGTCTCATTGTATATGCCATTGTAGCACGTGTGTCGCCCTGGGCATAAGGGCCATGATGACTTGACGTCGTCCACACCTTCCTCCTCCTTACGAAGGCAGTCTATTTAGAGTGCTCGGCCGAACCGTTAGCAACTAAATACGTGGGTTGCGCTCGTTGCGGGACTTAACCCAACATCTCACGACACGAGCTGACGACAGCCGTGCAGCACCTGTCTCTAAGTTCTAGCAAGCTAGCACCCTCATATCTCTATAAGGTTCTTAGGATATCAAGCCCAGGTAAGGTTCTTCGCGTATCTTCGAATTAAACCACATGCTCCACCGCTTGTGCGGGTCCCCGTCTATTCCTTTGAGTTTTAATCTTGCGACCGTACTCCCCAGGCGGTACACTTAATGCGTTAGCTGCATTACTGAGATGACTAGCATCCCAACAACTAGTGTACATCGTTTAGGGCGTGGACTACCAGGGTATCTAATCCTGTTTGCTCCCCACGCTTTCGCGCCTTAGCGTCAGTTGAGTTCCAGCAGATCGCCTTCGCAATGGGTATTCTTGGTGATATCTACGGATTTTACCCCTACACCACCAATTCCATCTGCCTCTCCCTCACTCTAGACTATCAGTTTCCCAAGCAGTTTAATGGTTAAGCCATTAGATTTCACAAGAGACTTGATAATCCGCCTACGCGCCCTTTACGCCCAGTGATTCCGAGTAACGCTTGCACCCTCCGTATTACCGCGGCTGCTGGCACGGAGTTAGCCGGTGCTTATTCCTTAGGTACCGTCAGAATTCTTCCCTAAGAAAAGGAGTTTACGCTCCGAAAAGTGTCATCCTCCACGCGGCGTTGCTGCGTCAGGGTTTCCCCCATTGCGCAATATTCCCTACTGCTGCCTCCCGTAGGAGTCTGGACCGTGTCTCAGTTCCAGTGTGACTGATCATCCTCTCAGACCAGTTAAGCGTCATAGCCTTGGTAAGCCATTACCTTACCAACTAGCTGATACTATATAGTCTCATCCTACACCGAAAAACTTTCCCTACTCAACTTGTGTTAAGCAGGAGTATAGAGTATTAGCAGTCGTTTCCAACTGTTGTCCTCTTGTGTAGGGCAGATTAACTATACCTTACTCACCCGTGCGCCACTAATCCACTTCTAGCAAGCTAGAAGCTTCATCGTTCGACTTGCATGTATTAGGCACGCCGCCAGCGTTCACTCTGAGCCAGGATCAAACTCTCCATAATAAACCTTCTTTAGCATCAAGGCAAAGCCTTGACTAAGAAGCAAGCTAAAGGCCTACCCCGCCAACCTAATATAGATAAACTACTTAGATTACATTAAAGAGATAAACCTTATTACTTTTATAGATAGTTTAATCTTTTTCTTCAAAGAAAAAGTTATAAAAGATTAAAAGAAAAGCTTTTAATCTTTTTAAATTAGATTGAATAGATTTTACATAATTGCTTATGCCTAAATCTTTCTGGCTCAATCGATCACTTATTTAGATTTCAAAGATTGACTAATAAGATTTGAATAACAATACTAAGTTAAAAGAACAAAACAAAAAATCATTTTTAAAAGAAAAGTTTTTAAATTAAAAACAAGATTTATAAAAAAGCTTTTTAGTTTTAAATTAAAAAATTAAGAAAGTTAAAAACTCAAATAATTTAAAAACTTAAAAAATCTAAAATAAAGTTAATTTATAAAATCTACTCAGTTAGTGAAACTTTATAATTTAAAAGATTTTAAGTCCTTTTTTCAAAAAAAGGAAATGAAAGTATAACCAATTAAACTTAAAAGGGGATTAAATAAAGGATTAAATAGTATAAATATTTGTGTAAGTATTTATATAAGTATTTGGTGGGTTAAAAAATGGGGGCTATATTTTAATGATAATAAAAAATGCAAGATATAATATACTATTATTAGGATTAAAAGGCTTGACTTAGGGAAGATAAATTCCCTAAGTTTAGAAATATTTAAAAAATTTTAATATTTTAAAAAATACTCTTGAATTTTTTTAGGATCACTTGTTTTTGTAAGCGCTAACATAAGCAAAACTCTTGCTTTTTGAGGATTCAAATCTTCAGCACTAATAAAACCTAATTTTTCATCTGAATCACTCACAGCAACACGACCTGCTACAACCCTTGAACTTACAACAACATCAAGTCCTTTTTTTATAAGCTCTTTTAAAACATTTTTTTGATCTTCATGTATACTTCCTGCACCACTTCCTGCAACAACTATGCCCTTAGTTCCATGTTCAAATAGAGCTTTTGCAGCGACACCACTACCATCATTTGAATAGCTATAAAGAATATCTACTTTTGGCAAACTTGTGAGTTTGCTTACATCAAAAGGAGCGTTTTTTGCATGAGCTTTAGTAACATTATTATAGAAAAAGACTTTACCATCTACTATATAACCCAAATCCCCAAAATCAGGAGAAGAGAAAGCATCAACATTTAAACTATGGGTTTTTACTACACCTCTAGCACTTAAAATTTTATCATTCATAGCTACCATAACACCCTTGCCCTTAGACTCTTTATCAGCAGCTAATGCTACAGCATTGTAAAGATTTTTTGGCCCATCTGCACTTATAGCAGTTGATGGACGCATAGCGCCAACTAAAACTACAGGCTTATCACTTTTAATGGTTAAATTTAGAAAATAAGCAGTTTCTTCCATGGTATCAGTACCATGAGTTATAACCACACCATCCACCCCTTCAGCAAAAAGCTTATTGATTTCTTTAGCAAGCTTTAGCCAAATTTCATCACGCATATTTGAACTATCAATATTTGCTATTTGTTCCCCACTAATATTAGCTAAATCTTGAATTTGTGGAATCGCTTTGATTAAAACATCTACACCAACAACCCCAGCTGTATAACCTGTTGTGGCAACAGCACTATCAATAGAACCCGCTATAGTTCCACCTGTTGCTAAAATAGCAATCTTTGGTTTAGCTTCTGCCATACATGCTCCTATAGATAAAAATACTAATACACATAATAGTAACTTTTTCACAATTCTCCCCTTATTTTGTTAAAATTCGTTTCATTAATGAAACTTATATAATATTAATAAATAATAAATAAAAATTTTATAAAATTTATAAAATTTCTTTAATAACAAATTGTGGAGTTACTAATCCTCTAAATTCATTCTTAGAAATACTTCCAAGCAAAGAAATATTTTGATTCAATTCTGGCTCTTTATCAAAATTAAAAAATAAAGCTTCTATGGTTTTATTTTCCTTGGTTAAAATAAGCTTTAAGTGTTTTTCATCTTTACCTAGAAGTTTTTTATTTTTTACACAAAGATTTTCTAAAACAAAAAAAGGTCGTGGATTTTTATGTCCAAAAGGTTCAAAAGATTCTAAAATTTCAAGCATTTCAAAATCAATTTCGCTAGGTTCTAAGATTCCTAAAATTTCATCCGTATCCAAAAATTCACTTTCAGAAATTTGCGAACATTCTTTTTTGATTTTATTTTTAAATTGTTCAAAATTTTCAGAGTTTAAACTGATTCCAGCAGCACCTTTATGACCGCCATAATTGCTTAATATAGAATTTGTCTTAGAAATTAAAGCTAAAATATCAATCTTGCCAACACTTCTTGCACTGCCTTTTAAGTGTTCTTCATTTTGAGAAAATACAAAAGCAGGTTTATTAAAATGTTTAGCTAAACGACTTGCCACAATCCCTAAAACCCCTTCATGCCAATTTAAGCCCGATACCACAATACAAGAATCGTTTTCATCGATTTGATTTAAACTATCTTCAAAAAGCTGTTTTTCTTCATCTTTACGACTTTCATTAAAACTAACAATTTGCTCTAGATATTCTAAAGCTTTATTAAAATCTTTAGTGTGTAAAAATTCATAAGAAATACTTGCATCATCCATTCTTCCAGCACTATTTATAAGCGGAGCAATTAAAAACCCTATATTATCAAGAGCAAATTTATCCTTTTGATAATAATGCTTAATAGCCCTAAAAGCAGCTCTTTTGGATTTGTTAATATGATCTATACCACGCCTTACTAAAGCACGATTTAAATCTCTAAGCTCCATCATATCTGCAATAATTGCAATCGCCAAAAGTTCTAAAAATTTACTCATATCGTATTTAAGCTTGCAAACTTCTTTTAAAGCCGCTATCAAATACCAAGCTACCTGTGCTCCACAAATTTCAATTTCTGGAAAATCACAATCTTTTTGCTTTGGATTGATAATGGCAAAAGCATCAGGCAAAACATCTTGAGGCATATGATGATCAGTGATAATCAAATCTATATTTTTTTCTTTGCAGAGTTTGGCTGCTTCAAGAGCAGCTATTCCATTATCTACTGTTATTATTAAATTTACATCAAGTTCGTTGATAATCTCAGCATTTAATCCATATCCATCTTTAAAACGATTTGGAATTCTTACTATATAATCAAAACCTATATCATCAAAAAATTCCGCCATAATAACACAAGAAATGATTCCATCAACATCATAATCCCCTACTATAGCGACTTTCTCATTTTTTTCTACAGCTTCTTTGATGCGATTAGCTGCTTTATATGCATCCTTTAAACAGCATGGCAAAGGCAGATCACAAAGTTTGGTATGCAAATCTTTTTCAAAGCGTGAAGCCAAAATTTTTTTAATTTCATTTTTATTAATTATCTTCATAGTTTATAGCTGCCTTGATAAAACCGCAAATCACAGGATTAACATGCTCAAGTCTTGAAGTAAATTCTGGATGAAATTGCACAGCCAAGAAAAAAGGATGACAGTTAAGCTCAACTGCTTCGATCAATCCTTTGCTTTCACCACTTACAATCAAACCGTGTTTTTCAAAATCTGCTCTATATTTTGGATTTGCTTCATAGCGATGACGATGGCGTTCTTTTACACTTTTTGCTTCATTATAAACCTTAGCCAAAAGGGATTTTTCCTTAATATCGCATTTATAAGCTCCTAAACGCATAGTTCCGCCTAAAGGAGTTTTTGCAGTACGAATTTGTTTTTCTCCATTTGTATCCATAAATTCATCAATCAAATAAACCACAGGATTTTGGCATTTCTCATCAAATTCACTTGAATTTGCATCTTTAAGTTTTAATACATTTCTAGCAAATTCCACCAAAGCAAGCTGCATACCTAAACAAATTCCTAAAAAAGGAATTTTATTTTCTCTTGCGTATTGAATGGCTTTTATCTTACCTTCTACACCACGATATCCAAATCCCCCAGCAACCAAAATTCCACTCACATCTTTAAATACTTCAGAACTTTCCATATTTTCAAGTTTTTCACTATCTACCCATTTTAACTCCACTTTAGTATCTAGGGCTGCACCTGCGTGTATAATAGCTTCAGTAAGGCTTTTATAACTTTCTTTTAAATCCACATATTTGCCTACAAAAGCGATTTTAACTTCATTGCTTGGAGCTATAACTCTTTTTACCAAAGAGTCCCAATTTTCCATGTTAGGTTTTAAATTTTTCAAATCCAAAATTTCAGCAATAGGGCTTAAAATATCTTGCTTTAAAAAATTAAGTGGAATTTGATAAATACTAGCCGCATCAACACTTTCTATCACGCAATTTTTTTCCACCCCACAAGAAATAGCAATTTTATCTTTTAAATCTCTATCAAGAGCTTTTTCACTACGACAAATAATCATATCAGGACTAATGCCTATGCGTCTTAACTCGCCTACACTATGTTGAGTTGGCTTTGTTTTTAATTCTCCTGTAGCCTTGATAAACGGTACTAGAGTAAGATGAATATTCATAGCATTATTTTTACCCACTTCCAAACGCAAAGCACGAATAGCTTCTAAAAAAGGCAAGCCTTCTATATCCCCAACAGTTCCGCCTATTTCAACGATGAGTATATCTTTGCCTTCTCCTGCTTTTTTAATGCGATCTTTGATTTCTCCTACTATATGAGGGATAACTTGAATGGTTTTGCCAAGATATTCTCCACGCCTTTCTTTTTCAATCACACTTTGATAAACGCGTCCTGTAGTAAAGTTATTATCTTGAGATAAACTCTCATCCAAAAAACGCTCATAATGTCCCAAATCAAGATCCGTTTCTGCTCCATCATCAGTTACAAAAACTTCCCCATGCTCAAAAGGACTCATGGTGCCTGGATCGACATTGATATAAGGATCAGCTTTTAAAATACTCACTTTAAGCCCTGAATTTTTTAAAAGTGTTGCGATAGAAGCAGCAGCTATCCCTTTACCCAAAGAACTTAAAACTCCGCCTGTTACAAAAATATATTTTGTTTGTTTCATTGATAATAAGCCTTATTTTTTTATCTAATTATAGCTTGATAAAACTTTTTATTTCATTAGAATTTTAAGTAAAAAATGCAAGAATTATAAAAAATATTTTTATCAAAAAAGGAATAAGCATGCAAATCACTTTACTTTTTCACACTCCATTATCTATTTGTTCTCATGCAACAAGAACTTGTTGGCAAAGCTTTGAAAAAGGCGATTGCGGTGGCGAAAAAGATAAAGAACTTATCGATCGCGTGGGTAATAAATTCAAACACGCTTCAACCTTAGAACATCTAAACTATACTTTTTATATACAAGGAATTTCAAGAGCTTGTTTGCAAGAAGTTGCAAGACACCGTCACACTAGTCCTAGTGTAAAAAGCACGCGTTATACCTTAAAAGAACTTCGCAATGAAGCTGAATTTAAAACAGGAGATTTTGAAAATGCAAGCCGTTATCTTGTGCTTTGTGGCAATGAAGAGGTTGATAACGCAAGTATTAAAGCCTTAGAAAATTTACGCACTATTTTACAAAAAAGCATTAGTCTAGATATAGCCAAATACTGCTTACCAGAAAGTTATAAAACCGAACTTACACTAACGATTAATGCAAGAAGTTTGCAAAATTTCATATCTTTGCGTAGTTCAAAATCAGCTCTTTGGGAGATTAGAAATTTAGCAAATGCTTTATTTGAAGCCTTACCACAAGAACACAAATTTATATTTGAACATTGCCTACATAAAGATATAGAATAAATCATACTAATTTTATCTTATTTAAAATATTTTTATGCTACCATTTATAAAATCAAGCTTTATGCAAGTATATTTTCATATACCTTGTGCTTGATTATAGTTTCTTATAAGGACTTTTTATGGATAAACAATTTTTTCAAGATTTTCTAATGATTTCACAAGCTCATACTATAACTACTCTTGCTATGCTTTGCGTTGTTTTTTACGCATTAAAAAAAATGCGGGATATAAAAATCAATTTTTCTCTTCGCATGCTATTTGCGCTTTTAATGGGTTTGGGGTTTGGTTTTGCTTTGCAATATTTGGCAAATTTTCCAGATGCTAAAGAAGCAAGTAATATTCTTTGGTATAGTGAAACAAAACATTGGTTTGCATTTGTAAGTTCTGTTTTTGTAGCTTTTATAAAAATGCTAGTTGTTCCTCTTGTAAGCATTTGCATTATAAAAGTAATTATAGAAATTGATAAAAATATCAAAATATCCTCCTTGCTTGGAATAAGTCTTTTTTGGATACTCTTTAGCACAGCCATAGCTGCAACCTTGGGTATATTTTTAGGTTATAGTTTTGATTTAGGAAGTAATTTTGCTATACATGAAGGAGATAAACAAATTCGCGAAATTCAAACTTTTTCAAATATTATACTAGGACTAATACCTAGCAACATCATTACAGCTATTAATAAAGAAAATATTATAGCTATTGTCATTTTTTCTTTTTTTATAGGAATTAGTGCTAAAAAAATTTCTAAAAAAGAAGAGTATGAACAAGCCTTTAAAAGTTTTCATAATTTTATCCTAACCTTTTATAATATTATGATGAACATGACTGCTACAGTTATTAGATTTATGCCTTATGCTGTAGTTTGTATGATGGCTAATGTGCTTTTAAGCAATGGTTTTGAAGCTATCAAAACAGCTGGACTTTTTATAATGCTTATTTATATAGCTATGTTTATAATGTTTGGGGTGCATTTTTTACTTCTTGCTTCACAAGGGTTAAACCCTATAAAATATGCAAAAAAAGCCTTTCCTGTATGGTTATTTGCATTTAGCTCAAGATCTTCTTTAGGCACTTTACCTATGACCACTTCAACTTTGCAAAATAAATTTGGAGTTAATTCAGCTATAGCTAATTTTGTAGCATCTATAGGTACAACAACAGGACTTAATGGTTGCGCAGGATATTTTCCAGCTTTAGCAGCAGTTTTTGTAGCTTTTGCTACACATACACATATTGATTTTACATTTGCTTTAATGATAGTTTTGGTAGCTGTGATTGGATCCTTGGGTATAGCTGGGGTACCTGGAAGCGCAACTATGGCAGCTTCTATTATGCTAGCAGGGATTGGATTTGGTAATAATTTTGTCATGCTAAGTTTGATTTTAGCCATAGATCCTATTATAGATATGGCAAGAACAGCAAGCAATGTCTCAGGAACTATGACTTCGGCACTTTGTACCGCAAAAAATCTAAAAGCTCTAGATAAAGAAATTTACAATTCTTAATCTTTTAAAACCCAATGCTTTTCATTGGGTTTTAGTATTTATTGGCAACCTTCACATTCTATGCTACGATCTGCAACATTGACTTTTTCACTATCAGGGCTTTCACTTCTTAAATAATAAGTAGATTTTACTCCAAGCTCCCAAGCGAGTTGATAAATTTCATTTAAATATCCCCCACTTGCTTTATCGAGCGACAAAAAGATATTTAAACTCTGCCCTTGATCGATCCACTTACCACGCACAGCAGCAGCCTTTACAAGAATTTTTTGATCAAGTTCGTAGGCTGGAGTATAGTATTGCCAAGTATCAAGGCTTAAATTTGGCACAACAACAGGTATCATACCACTTAAATTTTGTTCAAACCACTTTCTTTTATAAACAGGTTCTATAGTCTGCGTAGTACCCACCAAGATAGAAATAGAAGAAGTAGGTGCAATGGCCATCAGATAACCATTTCTCATACCATCTTTTTTAACTTTTTCTCTAAGTTTAACCCAATCGCATTCACTTTGATCAAATAAACCTTCTCTTAAAGTTAAAGCTTTAGCCTTAGGACTTGCTACATCAATAGGAAAAATCCCCTTGCTCCAGTTTGATCCTTCAAAATCTTCATAAGAACCTTTTTCAAGAGCTAAATTTGAACTCGCATTAATAGCCTCAAAGCTAATTTGCTCCATAATCTCATCGATTTTATTTAAATGCTCATCACTTCCCCAATGAATCTTAGCCTCAGCAAGCATTTGTGCCTCACCCATGACTCCAAGACCTATGGCACGAGATTTTAAATTTGTATCTTTTACTTTTCTATGAGGATAAAAATTTAAATCAATTACATTATCAAGCATACGAATAGCCGTTGGCACAACACGCTCTATATCTTCTTTGGTATATACTTTGCTAAGATTTATACTTGCTAAATTACAAACGGCTGTTTTTCCATCATTTTTATATTTTTCCACTATATAAACTTTATTACCATCAATACTATCTAAAGTTGAGATTTTTTTGGCTGGTTTTTCATATCCCCCATCGATCACAACTTTTTGTTCTTCATCAAAATGAAGCTCATCTCCATTTTCAAAAACTACTTTAATTTGATAATAATTTGGCTCGGTATTTTGAAAAATTTCAGTACATAAATTTGAACTTCTAATAATTCCTACATGAGCATTTGGATTTGCTCTATTAGCACTATCTTTAAAACATAAAAATGGCAAGCCTGTTTCAAAATAATTTAGCAAAATTTTCTTCCAAAGCTCTTTAGCTTCTACGATTTCTTTGGTAATGCTTTCATCTTTTTCATATTCTTCATAGCGTTTTTCAAAAGCCTCGCCATATAAATCACACAAATCCGCTGTATCTGCAGGATCAAAAAGAGTCCATTTATCATTAGCTCTTACTCTCTTCATAAAAAGATCATTGATCCATAAAGCAGGGAAAAGTTCATGAGCACGGCGTCTTTCTTCACCTGAATTTTTACGCAAATCAATAAAATCACTTATATCCATGTGCCAAGGTTCTATATAAACGGCTATAGCTCCTTTTCTGGTTCCTAGTTGATCTACTGCCACGGCAATATCATTAGTAATTTTCAAGAAAGGTATAATCCCTCCTGCAGCGTTTTTATGTCCATCTATGCTTCCACCCATAGCACGCACTTTAGACCAATCCCAACCTATACCGCCACCAAATTTAGAAAGCAAAGCCATTTCTTGATAAGAATCAAAAATGCCTTCAATATTATCAGGAGTTGAACCTATATAGCAAGAGCTAAGTTGATGGCGCGTTGTCCTAGCGTTTGATAAAGTTGGAGTTGCAAGCATGAGTTCAAATTTAGAAATAAGATCATAAAATTTCTTTGCCCATTCTTGGGGATTAAATTCATTCTGCGCTAAAAACATCGCAATGGCCATAAACATTTGTTGAGGAAGTTCTATAGGCATACCTTTACTATCTTTAATCAAGTATCTATCATATAAAGTTTTAATACCAAGATAAGTAAATTGCATATCGCGTTCAGGCTTAATATAAGCATTTAAATCATCTAAATCGTATTTTTCTTTAAGACCAAGTAAAATTCTTCCTTCTTTTTCGCCCTTTTCAAAATATTCACGCAAATGATTATAGCGATTCATACCATTAACTTTCTTATACAAATCAAATAAAAAAAGTCTAGCTGCAACAAAGGTCCAATTTGGACAATCAATATCTATCTTATCTACCGCGGTTTTAATTAAAGTTTTTTGAATTTCTTCAGTTGAAATTCCATCGCGAAATTGAATCTTTGCATCGAGTTCAAGTTCGCTTAAATTCACACCTTCTAAATCTTTTACAGCATCAGAGGTGCATTTTTTAATCTTAGAAATATCCAATTCTTCTGTGCGACCATTTCTTTTAATAACTTTCATTGCCTTCCTTGCTTTTTATTTAAATGTTCTTTTAAAAATTGCATCAACATTTTTTATATAGTAGTTATAATCGAAACATTTTCTTACATCCTCTTCGCTCAAACTTTTTCTTAAATCCTCATCCTCTAAAAGTGCCAACAAAAACAAACTTTCATTTTTTTCATTGATAGCAGCCTTGCCATTTTGCAAATCCGCCCAAACTTTCATAGCATTTCTTTGAACTATTTTATAAGCTTCTTCACGACTAATGCCTTTAAATGGAAGCTCTAAAAGCACCCTCCCTGAAAATACAAGCCCGCCTGTAAGATTTAAATTTTTCATCATATTTTCAGGATAAACCAAAAGCTTATCAATCATATTTGTAAGACGCATAAGCATAAAATCAGCCGTGATAAAAGCATCAGGCAAAATAAATCTTTCGACACTAGAATGAGATATATCTCTTTCATGCCAAAGTGCAACATTTTCTAAAGCTGGAGTTACAAAAGATCTAAGCACACGACAAAGCCCTGTGATATTTTCACTTAAAACGGGATTTCTTTTATGTGGCATAGCTGAACTTCCCTTTTGTCCTACACTAAAATACTCTTCAGCCTCATAAACTTCAGTTCTTTGAAAATGTCTTATGGCTACAGCGATTTGCTCACAACTTGAAGCTAAAATCGCAATAGCAGAAATAACTTGAGCGTAACGATCTCTTTGAATCACCTGATTTGAAACAGGAGCGGCTTTAAGACCTAAATTTTTACAAACTTCTTCTTCAAATTCCAAAGGTGCATGAGCAAAATTTCCCATTGCACCGCTGATTTTTCCATAGCTTATCACTTCTTTTGCATGTTCTAAAAGCTCTTTTGCATGCAAAATTTCATCATACCAAATAGCTAACACCAAACCAAAAGTGATAGGCTCTCCATGAATTCCATGACTTCTTCCTACCATTAAGGTGTTTTTATGCTCCAAAGCACGCTTTTTGATCACTTCTAAAAGCAAAGAAACATCTTCTAAAATAAGCTCCAAACTCTCTTTTATCTGTAAAGCAACAGCTGTATCTATACAATCAGAACTTGTCATTGCATAATGCACAAAACGACTCTCTTCTCCCAAACTTTCACTTACACTTGTAAGAAAAGCGATAACATCGTGTTTTGTGGTTTTTTCTATTTCGTCTATTCTTGCAATATCAAATTTTGCATTTTTAAGAATTTTTTCGCAGTCTGTGTCATTAATGAGACCGAGTTTATTCCAAGCTTTTACAGCAGCTAATTCTACTTTTAACCACGCATCATATTTTGCTTGCATGTCCCATTTTTTAGCCATGATTTCTCTGCTATATCTTTCAACCATCTTTGAAACCTTTTTAGCTATAATTTTATATTTTAAAAAACGGAAATTATATCAAATTATCCTAAGAAAGTTATTAAATGGCCTACATAAAAATAAAACTCTCAAATAATGGAAAAAAGGCGTTTCAAGTCCTTATGGAAAATTTAAAAATTAGCATAAATGAAGCACAAAAACTCATAGACAAAAAAAGACTTTTTTGTGATGGAATTTTAGTAGAAGAAAAGAATAAAATTTTAAATGGTTTAGTAGAGCTTATAGTCTATGAAAACAACCCCAAAGGAGTAGAAATTGTCTTTGAAAATGAAGACTTTGCCATACTTGAAAAAGAAAGTGGGATCTTAAGCCATCCAAATGGTAGACATTGCAAATACAGTCTTAGTGATGAAATTTGGCATCTTTGGGGAAAAGAAGCTTGCGTAACACACAGGCTCGATAAAGAAACGAGCGGACTTATACTTATAGCCAAAAATAAAAAAGCACAAATTGATCTTAAAAGCTTATTTGAAAAAAAACTAGTTCAAAAAGAATACCTTGCTCTAGCTCATGGAAAAATAGAAGAAAATTTTATAGTTGATAAAGCTATAAATTTAACTAAAAACTACGATGATGTAAAAACAAGAATGCAAATTTGCAAAGAAGGAAAACAAGCTATCACTGAATTTGAAATTTTAGAATACTTTCCTAAAATCAACGCTACTCTTTTACTTTGCAAACCCTTAACAGGCAGGCAACACCAAATAAGAGTGCATTTGCACTATAAAAACCATACCATTTTAGGAGATCCGCTTTATGGGCTTAGCAAAGAACAAATCGAAAGCATTTTAGATGAAAAATTAAATCCTAAAGAACGCTTAAAACTTACAGGTGCCTTGCGTTTGTGTTTACATTCTTATCGTTTGAAATTTCAATATAAAAATCAAAATTTTGATATCAACTCAAAAATAAACATAAAAGAAATTTTCAACAATTCCATAAAATAAAATGATGTTTCACTACGCTACAATCAATCACTTTTTTACCAAATTTTAAAACAAAAAAATAATTCTTGCTAAAACTTTAAGTATAATTAAATAAAAAAGCGAGATTTTTTAATGAAATTTGTTAATTTTATACAGGATCAAAAACCCAATCTAGGAGTACTAAATTCTAGTGGAAAAATTGTAAGTTTTGCTGATCTTGGCATTGAAACTAACGATATGAATGAATTTATTATCTATTTTGATAAATTTAAACACAAGCTTACAGACTTGGATTCTAAAATAGCCTATGAAATTCCAAAAGAAGATTATCTAGCTCCTATTATAGAACCTCGTCAAGATATTATATGTCTTGGGATTAATTTTTTAGATCATGCCAAAGAATCTGCCAAATTTAAGGGTGAAAAATTTGAAGAAAGAGAATATCCTGTATATTTTGGAAAACGCTGCAATCAAGCTACGCCACCTTTTGGTGATATACCTTTACATGCAGATGTAACTTCTCAGCTTGATTATGAATGTGAGCTTGCATTTATTTTAAGTAAAGATGCTTATAAAATCAAAGCTAAAGATGCAAAAAATTATATCTTTGGCTATACTATTATCAATGAAATTTCAGCTCGCGAACTTCAAAAACGCCACAAACAATTCTACCGAGCAAAAAGTCTTGAAGGTAGCACTATAATGGGACCTTATATCACAAGCGTAGATGAAATTTCTTATCCTCCTAAACTCCAACTTCAAAGCTATGTCAATGATGAACTACGCCAAAACTCTAACACCCAATTGTTTATTTTTGATATTGCTTATGTCTTAGAAGAACTTAGCGCGGGCATGCTTTTAAAAGCTGGAAGTATTATATCTATGGGAACTCCTAGTGGAGTGGGCATGGGGTTAAATCCACCTACTTTTTTAAAATCAGGAGATAAAGTACGTTGTGTCATAGAAAATTTAGGAGAACTTTGCAACAAAATAAAAAAACTTTAAATAAAAAATATCAATATATTAAACAATTTACCAAAATTAAAGTATAATGACATTCTGAGAAATTTAAACTTAAGGTAGAAATTTATTATGAAAAAAATAATAATAATTTTATGTTTATCTTATGCAAATATAGTCTTTGCAGTAGATATGATAACCCCTATTCCAAATTCCATCCCTTATGATAAAGAAAAAGCTAAGCTTGGAAAAAGTCTTTATATGGATAAAAGCTTATCCAAAGATGGAAAAGTTTCATGTAATACCTGCCATAGGCTTGATCAACACGGCGTTGATGGACTTGAATTTTCAATAGGAGTTGATAATCAACTTGATAAACCTTTTAACACTCCTACAACCTTTAATTCTGTGTTTAATTTTGTGCAATTTTGGAATGGCAGAGCCAAAGATTTAGCAGAACAAGCAAAAGTGCCTTTTTTTAATCCAAAAGAAATGGGACTAAGTCCTGAACTTCTTTTACAAAAAGTTAATTCTAATGAAGATTATGTAAAAACTTTTAAAAAACTTTATGGAGAAGTTACGGTAGAAAACATAGCTCTTGCAGTTGCAGAATTTGAAAAAACCTTAATCACTCCAAATTCTCCTTTTGATCGCTATCTTAGCGGAGATCAAAATGCTATTTCAGCTCAAGCTAAAAAAGGTTATGAAGATTTTAAAGCTAATGGCTGCATTTCTTGTCATCAAGGTCAAAATATAGGTGGAAATATGTTTCAAAAAATCGGTATTTTTGAAGAATACCCAAATCAAGAAGATTTAGGACGCTATGAAATCACAAAAAGAGAAGCTGATAAAATGATATTTAAGGTTCCTAGTTTAAGAAATATAGCCAAAACCGCGCCTTATTTTCATGATGGTTCTATACCTACTTTAGATGCTTGTGTTCAGTTTATGGCTTACTATCAACTAGGAAAATTTTTAGATCAAAAAACAGTTGATAATATAGTTGCATTCCTAGAAAGCTTGACAGGAGAATATCATGACAAATAAAAAAAGTTCATTTTTGATAAAATTTATTATTTTATCTACGCTAGTTTTAGCTTTTATTCTTGTTTTGCTAGGTATTATTTTTAACAACTACTCCTCATCTAAAGATAATAAAGACTTAATAAACATAGTTCAACAGCTACAAATTTCAGATGAAAAAATCAATTCCGTTTTTCAAAATAGTTTTAATTTTATTAACTATGATCCAAGTGTTCAAGCAATAAAAAAAATGCAAGAAAACTTTAAAAAACTTAAAACTTTTGGGATTGATATAAGCAAAGCGGAAGAAATTTTTAATGCCAAACTAATCCAGCTTAATTATTTCAAATCCGCAAATTCCATAGCGGTAAATTCAAAACTTTATTTGTTTGAATTAGCTAAAAATTATTTTGAAGAATTAGAACAAAACCATGAAACAAATAAAAACAACTATAGAACAATGAGTTCTATGTTAAGCGTTCTTTCAACTGAAAGTATTTTGCAAAAAACAACACTCAATCAACTCAACAGCCTTATGAAAGAAATCAAAAACGATACAAAAAGTGAAAATTTACAACTTTTTCTAAAACACTATAAAATGATTGTAAAACAGATTTCTATTATGCAAGATAATTCTTCTATTTATGAGAATAATTCTCTTATGAAAGAGTTAAAACAACTTAACGCTTTCACTCAAAATGCTGTAGAACAATCTAATTTATTTAAATTTTATATCGCTTTAACAGTATTTGGAATCACTCTTGTATTATTTGTATTTTTTATTTTATTAACACTAAAAAAAGTCATCATGCCAATTCATACTTTAGAAAAACTAAGCGCTAATTTAGCTAGTAAAGAAGCCAATCTACACTCTCGTTTAAATATAGATCCAAAAAGCGAACTTGGACAAAGTGCTCAATATATTAATTCATTTATATCCACCGTTCAAAACTCAATCATAGAAGCCATAGAAAATGCTAAATCAAGTCATCAAAATTCACAAAAGCTCAAAAACAACTCTATGATGCTTGAAAACAGTTCTAATTCACAACATGAACAAATTCAAGGCGTTAAAGAAATCACCTATGTCTTAGATGATCATATCAATCTTGCGGGAAATTTAGCACAAGAAAGCATAGAAAATATGCAAGATATGCACATACTGATGGATAAGGTAGAACTTACTCTATCTGAACTTGTAAATTTAATAAATGAAAATAATGAAAAAGAGCAAAATATAGTAGCCAATATGGATAATCTAACTCAAAGTGCAGATAATATTATAGAAATTACGAGTTCTATTAGAGATATAGCCGATCAAACCAATCTACTTGCCTTGAATGCAGCTATTGAAGCTGCAAGAGCGGGCGAACATGGACGGGGTTTTGCAGTTGTTGCTGATGAAGTAGGTCAACTTGCCGATAAAACAAGTAAATCTCTTTTAAATATAAATGCTACTGTTAATGCTATAGTCCAACAAATCAATGACAACAAAGCCTTGATGGATCTTATCCATGATTCTATGAAAGAAACCTCTTTAAAAACCAATGATTTACAACAAGAACTTGTAAATTCTATGCATAAACTAGAAAGCTCTATAGAATCAACCCAAACCATGAAAGATAAAAGCATGGAAGTAAAAGATAAAATGCTTATCCTAGGAACAAGCATAGACAAGGTTAATGAACTTGCAAATTCTGTTAAAGATTTATCATCCGAAATCAATAATATCTCTCAAAATGTTCTAAATGGTGCGTCTAAACTCTCTGAAAAATTAAGTAGCTTTCAGTAACTTTTTTCGTGTTAATTTAAATTAACACGAAATTTTAATAAAAAATTTATCTTTAATTTATGTTTTTAAAGTAAAATTAACGGTTTTTATTTCATAAGGAGATACTATGGAGTTTCTTGAACTTTTATTAGTTTTAATCGCCTTGATACTGATTATCAAAAAACCAGAAAAAGAAAATTTGGCTTTTGGTTTAGTAATGGTAGCTTGGCTTTTAATGGTTTTTTTCTATGTTGGCCACAAAACAGGCGCACTATTAACAATAATGAATCTGTAAGGGAGGGCTAAATGAACGAAATCAATAAAACAAAAAATTTCTACACACTAATGTGTTTAGCAGGCTTTTTGATCATACTCTTACCTGTAGGTATTGCAAATTTTGTATTTGGTTATATGTTGGGTGATAGTCCCTGCACACTTTGCTGGGGACAAAGAGAAGCAATGATCTTTATCGGTGTGATGGCGCTTTTCATTGTTCGTTATGGTATGAAAGGTAAATACCTTGCTGCTCTTTTAATCATGACAGCAGTAGGCCTTTATCAATCTTTTGCTCACTATGGCAATCACGCTCATAGAGATTTAGATCAAGGTTTTGGTTTAGCAGTTTTTGGTATCCATACTTATTTTTGGGCTGAAGTGGTATTTTGGGCTGTTGTATTGCTTTTAGGTGTGATTTTTGCTTTTGCTCCTAAATTTAATGCTTTTGAAGCAGAATTAAATGGAGAAAAATTTAGAAAATATACGAAATTTTCTCTCGCAGCTGTAGTTATCAGTGCGATTGTAGTAGCTTCAAATGTTTTCCAAGCTTTTGTAAGCACAGGAATTCCTCCTTATGTGGGACAAGGCGATCCTGTAAGATTTAGCTTAAATCCAAAATACATCATTTGGAGTAAAGAAGGTTGGAATGGTTTATGGCAAAATATTTCTTTCTTAGGAAAGCGCGATGTTAAAGCTCCTGATTATGCTTTTGCACCTGCAAGTGAAAAACTTGGCATAAAATTTGATAATGATATCAACAATGCTCCATTTGCAAAAATCAATGATGAGCTTAAAATCACAAATGAACAAACCATAAATTTTGACAAAGCCATCAATACTCTTGATTATATCAACAATGAATTTGTAGCAAGTTCTAAATGGGATGTGGCTTTCTTAGATAATAATTTTAGCGTTAAAGAAGGTTTTGAGCTTGATCCTTATTTTTCAGCTACTATCGATCCAATTATTGGTATTATACCTTATATGAACGATAAATTCATTCTTATGGGCTCAAACAAATCTTTCTTAAGATTTGCAAAAAATCCTAATGCAAGTGAAGAAGATATCGCTAAACAATACGCTGATTTTGTAAAAGGTAATGATAAATTTAAAGGCCAAGGTGAAGGTTTAGGTCGTGGAAGACTTGATACTGTAAGAGCGAAATTTAACCATGTAGCAAGCATGACTACAGATGGAAATTATCTTTATCTTGCAACTGTTCCAAACAACAAAGACGCTAAAACTTTTGTAATCTCTAAAGTTTCTTTAAAAGATCGTGTTCTTTCAGGAGAATTTACTCCAAAAGCAAATCTTAAAGAAGGTAAAACTTTAGGCGATCTTTATGTAACTTCTATGACTTTTAAAGATGGAGAAATTTATGCACTAAGCAAAAATCACAATGTGATTGCTGTAATTGATCCAGTTAAAGAAGAAGTAGTAAAAACTATCGCTTTCCCAAGCTCTATCACTAATGCTAGAAGCATTTTCTTTAAAGATGGAAAAATCAACATTCTTTCTTATCAAGATGGAGCAAACAAGCTTTATACTCTAAACTAAGCTTTAAGTCCTAGTGAAAACTAGGACTTATATTTGATCTTATCTTTAAATCCTGCTTTTTCAAAACCTCTTAAACGAAGTAAACAACTATCGCACTCCCCACAAGCTTCATCTTCACTCTCGTAACAAGACCAAGTAAGCTCTAAAGGCACATTTTCTTTTAAAGCTAGTTCTACAATTTTAGCTTTGTTCAGTCTAACAAGTGGAGTTTTTATATAAACTTTAAAATTCTTACTCGTACCTTCATTGATAAATTCTTGTGCCTTTTGTATAAACTCATCAGTACAGTCAGGATAACCACTGCCATCTTCTTCTACCACCCCTATAAAAATACTCTCACAATTTTCCTTTTCAGCCAAAGATCCTGCTATACTTAAGAAAATTCCATTGCGAAAAGCCACATAAGTGATAGGTGGAGTATCGCTTGCACAAAGCTCATTTTTAGGAATGTCTATACTTTTATCGGTTAAGGCATTACCCCCTATATCTTTGATAAAACTCACATCTAAAATATAAGATTTTTCTACTTTTAAAGTTTTGCAAATTTGCTTAAAACATTCTCTTTCTTTCTCTTGGGTACGTTGTTCATAGTCAAAATGCAAAGCGATGATTTCATAGCCTTCTTTTTTGGCTAGATAAGCACACAAAGTGCTATCCATACCGCCACTTATGATACAAAGCGCTTTTTTACTCATTTTTATCCTTAAATTTGCTATAATTTCGCAATTTTAACAAAAATTTTTAAATTTAAATTGCAAAAAAAGGCAAAAGCATGATAAGCATAAAACTCATAGAACACATTTTTAAAGCCGCTTCTATCAGTCGTTGGAATGATTATCCAAGAATGGCAACTTTGGTTGAACTTGACAAACAAGCTCATAAATTCATCATCGCATATTTCATCGCTAAAATGGAAAAAGATGTGGATATGAGAGTGATTATAGAAGGGGGAATTTTTGAGTTTTTAAGTCGTGTGGTAGTAACCGATATACGCCCTGATGTGTATCATGAAATCGTGCGTCAAAAAAAAGCTGAAGTTAATGCTTGGGTTTTAAGCAAAATCGAACCTATGATAGAAGATATAGAAGAAGGAGAGTTTTTAAAGCGTTTTGAAGCGTATTTAAACGGCAATGCTTACGCTAAAGAAAGGCTTATCTTAAAAGCAGCTTCGTATTTTGCTACAAGATGGGAATTTAACATAGTTTATCAAACCTCAGCTTTTTTAAATGATATTGATGAGATTAAAAACAAAGTTGAAGAAGAATTAGAAGATTACTATGAGCTTATAGGAGCTAGAAAAATCGCTTTAAATCAAAAAATAGCCAAAATCATCGATCTTAGCGGAAGACTTCGCTTTCAAAAGCGTTGGGCTCAAACTCCACGCATACCAGAAACTGCGGTTTTAGGACATATGCTTGTGGTGGCGATTTTGGGATATTTTTACTCACTAAAAATCAAGGCTTGCGATAAAAGACTTGAGAATAATTTTTATTGTGCTTTGTTTCATGATTTGCCAGAGTCTTTAACGCGTGATATTATAAGCCCTGTAAAATACGGCATTGATGGGCTTCATGATATTATAAATGATTATGAAATGAAACTTATTAATGAAAGAATTTTACCCTTTGTACCTGAGGGTTTAAGGGCTGAATTTTCTTATATTTTAGGCATTAGAGAAGGTAGAAACGGTGAGTCAAATTTTGTAAAAAATGAGTTTGAAAATCGCACCTATAAAAATGCTAAAATAGAACTTTGCAGCGGAAGTTTAAGTTCTTTTAATGAAAATGAATTTGGTGCTATAGATGGTAAGGCGCTTAAATACTGTGATAAAATCGCTGCTTTTATAGAAGCAGGACTTAGTATAAGCTATGGTGTAAAGTCTAAAGAACTTGAAAGTGGTTTTTTAGGAATGCATGAGTTTTTTAAAGAAAATCCTACTATAGATGGGGTAAATTTTTTTGAAATTTGTGAAAGTTTAAGAGAGTATTTTAAAATTTAAATAAGATTTTTATGCTCCTATTTTCAATATATTTTAAACAAAAATATTATAAATTCAAATTTTATTTTGTATAAAATATAAAGGAGTTATTATGAAAAAATACTTTCAAAAGCGCTATACTTTAGCCTTTTTTATAGGTATATTAGCGGGTATTTTCGGAGCTATTGTTAAATGGGGTTGGGAAGTACCTTTTCCTCCAAGAAATCCCAATGTTTTTTGGCCAGCAGATGCTTTAGAACGTGTTACTCCACCTAAAATTTTTCTAGAACAACTAGGCTTACCTACTGATTGGACTTATATGTTTTCAGGTATGCAAATGCCTTTGTCAATTTTTATAGTGCATGTTGGTTTTTCTATTGTTTTTGGAGTGGCTTATTGTATGATAGCGGAAAAATGGCACCGCATTACTATGTGGCAAGGTGCAGTTTTTGGATTTTTTGTTTATCTTTTTGCCCATGTTATTGTAATGCCTTTAATTGCAGAAGTTCCACCACTTTCTGAAATTCCTTTTGATGAACACCTGTCTGAAATTTTTGGACATATTGTTTGGCTGTGGGGCATGGAAATAGTTCGTAGAGATATAAGAAATCGTATAACCAAAGAAATAGAAGAATGAAAGGTTTCCTTTCATTCCATATCCAAAACTGCACCTTTACTAGCATTGCTAACAAGTTTTTGATACATTCTAAGCCATCTTGAAGGCACCTCTTTTTGAGGCAATGCAAATTCTTTTTTGCGTTGAGTGATTTCTTCTTCACTTAAATTTGCATGGATGGTATAAGCATCTACATCAATTTCTATTTCATCTCCATCTTTTAAAAGTCCTATAAGACCACCTTCAGCTGCTTCAGGAGAAATATGACCCACGCTTAAACCCCTTGTAGCTCCACTAAAACGACCATCGGTGATTAAAGCTACATCAGCGCCCAAACCCATACCCATTAAAAGTGAAGTAGGGCTTAACATTTCTTGCATACCAGGACCCCCTTTTGGACCTTCATAGCGTATCACACAAACATTTCCTTTTTGCACCTTGCCTTTAATAATACCTTTTATAGCTTCATCTTGAGAGTTAAAACAAACAGCTTTGCCTTTAAATTTTCTTTCTCCGATTATTCCTGCGGTTTTTATAACACAACCTTGCTCAGCTAAATTTCCAAACAAAATAGCAAGTCCACCTACTTTTGAGTAAGCATTATCTACTTTGCGAATGATATTTTCATCTTTGACTTTGGCATTTTTTAAGCGTTCTTTGAGACTTTCTCCTGTGATAGTCAGTGCATCAAGTTCTAAAATATGTCCTTGTCTGCTTGAAATTTCAGCCATAACTGCACTCACACCCCCTGCTTTGTGGATATCATCCATATAAACACTATTTAGTGATGGGGCTATTTTTGCTATGTGTGCGACTTTGCTTGAGATGAAATTTAAATCTTTAATGTCTAGCGCTACCCCTGCTTCACGTGAAATGGCAAGCATATGTAAAACTGTATTGCTACTTCCACCCATTGCCATATCTACTACTATAGCATTACGCACGGCTTTTTGAGTGATGATATTGCGAATTTTAAAACGCTCATCTAAGGCGATTTCACAAATACGACGCGCTGCTTTTCTTAAAAGCTCTTCTCTTTCTTTGCTTAAGGCTAAGATGGTTCCATTACCTTCTAGTGCTATACCCATAGCTTCACATAAGGTATTCATAGAATTTGCTGTAAACATTCCCGAGCAAGATCCACCGCTTGGACAGGCTGAACATTCTATGTCTTTAAATTCTTCTTCGCTAATTTTTTTGGCTTCATAAGCCCCTACAGCTTCAAAAACAGAGCTAAGGCTGATCTTTTCTCCTTTTTTGGTTACTCCTGAAGCCATAGGGCCACCGCTTACAAAAATGGTTGGAACATTGACCCTTAAAGCTCCCATTAACATACCAGGAGTGATTTTATCGCAGTTTGGGATACAGATTAAAGCATCAAGTTGATGAGCATTCATCACTGTTTCAATGGAATTTGCGATAATTTCACGACTTGGTAAAGAATAAAGCATACCTTCATGCCCCATAGCTATACCATCATCTACGCCTATGGTATTAAACTCAAAAGGCACGCAACCATTTTTGCGTATCTCGTCTTTAATGATTTTAGCATAATCATTTAAAAAATAATGCCCTGGGATTATGTCTATATAGCTATTTGCTACACCTATAAAAGGTTTATCAAAATCTTCATCTTTCAAACCACAAGCACGAAGTAAAGAACGATTAGGTGCTTTTAAATGTCCTTTTTTTATCGCATCGCTTCTCATTGTAACTCCTGATAATAATTTTTTAAAATTATATTTAGCAAAGCTTAATTTTTGTGAAATTTATTTTGATATACATTTTCATAAATGATAAAAATTATTAATTGACAAAAATATTTTTTTATAATACAATGCTTTTTGATAATCAAAAAAGGAGTCAAAATGAGACAATATGAAACCTATAAATGCCAAAAATGTGGTAATGAAGTAGAAGTTCAAAATGTAGGTGGCGGTAAGCTTAGCTGTTGTGGTGAAGAAATGAAATGTATCACTACAGATTTAACTGCAGTAAATTTGATGAAAGCTTTTGCAGGCGAATCTATGGCAAGAAACAAATATGATTTGTTTGCTGATGTAGCTGAAGAAGAAGGTTGGCATGCGGTTGCTAGACATTTTAGAGAAGCAGCTGAAAATGAAAAATGGCATGCAAGAGCAGAATTTAAAGCTTATCATGAAATCGTTGATGGCAAACCTTTAGAAGTAACTACAAAAAACCTAGTAAGTGCTGCAGAAGGTGAAAACTATGAGCACACAACTATGTATCCAAATTTTGCAAAAATTGCTGAAGATGAAGGCAAAAAGGCTATAGCGAGATTATTTACAGCTATTGGTAAAGTAGAAATTGAACACGAAAGAGAATATCTAGCACTTAAAAAAATGCTCGAAGAAGAAGAATTTTTCAATAGTGAAGTAGAAGAATTATGGGTTTGTGAAGTATGCGGACATATACATCGTGGTAAAAAAGCTCCAGCAGCCTGTCCTTTATGTAAAGCACCAAAAGAGTATTTTAAACGCGAATTTTTGGGTTAAGTTAAGAAATTCTTATCCTTTTTAAGATAATATTATAATGATTTTTTAATAAAAGGATAAGAAAATGAAAAAATTACTATTTTTATTTTTT
Source organism: Campylobacter sp. BCW_6889 (assembly GCF_001762535.1). NCBI lineage: Bacteria > Pseudomonadati > Campylobacterota > Epsilonproteobacteria > Campylobacterales > Campylobacteraceae > Campylobacter > Campylobacter sp. BCW_6889. The sequence goes on from NZ_MJWZ01000056.1 coordinate 28,531, forward strand.
GCTTTAACGGCTTTTCTCTTTGGTGCTGTAAATATCAACACTGCAACGCTAAAAGAATTAAAAAGTTTAAATGGTATTGGCGAAGCTAAGGCTAAAGCAATTTTAGAATACCGTAAAGAAGCAAATTTTACAAGTATTGATGATCTTAAAAAAGTTAAAGGCATAGGTGATAAGCTTTTTGAAAAAATCAAAAATGATATCACAGTAGAATAAAAGGGCATTTTTGCCCTTCTTTTTAGAAAAATTTGAAAACTTTATTTGACACAAAAGAACTTTTAAACGAATTTGATATAAATTTAATCGGTATTGATGAAGCAGGACGCGGTGCTTTAGCAGGTCCTATGATGATGGCAGCTTGCAAACTGAACAAAAAACTTGATGGGTTGTGTGATTCTAAAAAACTAAGCGAAAAAAAACGCGAAGAACTTTATGAAATCATCATCAAAAATTCAAATTATCTCATACTTGCTTTTTCTTCAGAGCAAATCGACGCACTAGGCTTAAGCACTTGTTTAAAAACAGGCTTAAAGCTTATAAAAAAGCATTTTAAAACAGAAAATAACTTCTTATATGATGGAAACACCAACCTAGGTATAAACGGGATAAAAACACAAATCAAAGCCGATGCTAGCATTTTACAAGTAAGTGCAGCTAGCATACTTGCAAAAGTTAGTAAAGATAGGGTGATGAATTTCTTAGCTAAAGACTTTCCTTGTTATGAATTTGAAAAAAACAAAGCCTATGGCACAAAAGCTCATAAAGAACTTATAGCTAAATTTGGAATTTGCAAACTCCACCGAAAAAGTTTTAAACTTTTATGATTATTTTGCTAAATTTTGATGCAAACTCAAAGCACATTCTATACCATCTTTTATAGCCCAAACAATTAAAGATTGTCCTTTTCTAGCATCTCCACAAGCAAAGATTTTTTTATGAGTGGTTTGGAAATTTTCTGTGCTTATGTTGTTTTTCTCATCTAATTTCACTCCAAAATTTTTAGCGATAGCTTCTTCGCACCCGCTAAAACCCATAGCTAAAAGCACTAAATCCGCTTTATAAGTTTTTTTAGAATTTGGAATTTCAACATTTATAGCTTTGCCTTCTTTAAACTCGCGTTTTAAATCATTTGCTTCAACGCCTTCTACATGAGTTTTTCCTAAAAATTTCTTTGTCATTTTTTGATATTCCCTAGGATCTTTGCCATATACAGCAATGGCTTCTTCTAAACCATAATCAGTAGTAAAAATGTCAGCTTTTAAAGGCCAAGGATTTTTTTGGCTTCTTTGCAAAGGTCTTTTTGGACTTCTTTCAAAACGCACTATAGATTTGGCCCCTTGTCTTGTCGCTACAGCGATACAATCAACACTTGTATCCCCACTTCCTATAACTAAGACATTTTTACCCTTGGCCGTATCTGCGCCCTTGCCTGTTTTTAACAAAGTTTTGGTATTTTGCGTTAAAAAATCAAGGGCAAATTCAACCCCTTTTAGCTTTCTACCTTCTATATCAAGATCTATAGGCTTGCTTGCTCCTGTACAAAGTACCAAAGCATCAAATTCTTTTAGAAGTTTTGAAACCTTATCTTTGCTGTCTATATTTTCATTCGCTTTAAATTCAATCCCACTTTTTTTAAGCAAATCCACCCGTCTTTGAACTATACTTTTATCAAGCTTCATATCAGGGATACCATACATCAAAAGTCCGCCTATTTTATCGCTTCTTTCAAAAACACTTACTTTATAACCTAGTGAATTTAAAGTATTAGCACAAGCAAGCCCAGCAGGCCCACTTCCTATGATAGCAATTTTTTTGCCATTGTATTGCTTAGGTTTATTTACTCTTACTAAATTTTCTTTAAAAGCATTTTCTATGATGGATAATTCATTATTTTTGATGCTCACGCTTACACCATTTATCGCACACACACAAGAATCTTCACAAGGAGCAGGGCAAACACGACCGGTAAATTCAGGAAAAGGATTAGTAAGTTCAAGTCTTTCATAAGCTTCTTTCCATAAAGAACGATAAATAAGTTCGTTCCATTCAGGAATGAGATTGTTTAAAGGACAGCCTACATCTTTTCCTTCGCTCATCACACCCGTATGACAAAAGGCCACGCCACAATCCATACAACGCCCACCTTGAAATTCTTGTTCTTTTTTATCCAAAGGTATAGTAAATTCTTTGTAATTTAAAACCCTTTCCTTAGGAGCAATTTTTTTAAAATCCATTCTTTTAAAGTCTAAAAAACCTCTTGCATTTCCCATTTTTACTCCTTATTTTTGTGTGATTTTCAAAAATGCTGCTAAATTTGGATCTTTTTCATTTTTACAAAGATCAAGCATTTTTAACATCTTTTCATAATCTCTTGGCATGACTTTAAAAAAGTCTTTTTTATCGAATTTTTCTAAGATATCTTTAGCCTTTTTAGAATCTGTATAAGCGATATGTTTTTCTATCACAGCTTTTAATTCTTTTTCATCCTTAGCATTAAGATCTTTAATATCTACAAGCTCGGTATTTACATGTGCTTCATTGTGTCTTCCAAAGATATAAACAACGCCCCCACTCATACCAGCAGCGAAATTCGCACCCACATCGCCAAGCACTACAACTTGCCCCCCTGTCATATATTCACAACCATGCACGCCTGTTCCTAAAACCACAGCCAAAGCTCCTGAATTTCTTACACAAAATCTTTCCCCTGCTATACCATCTAAATACACTTCACCTTTTGTAGCTCCGTATAAACAAGCATTTCCTGCGATTATATTTTCTTCAGGCGAAAAAGTAGCTTCATTTGAAATTTTTGCTATGATTTTGCCACCACTTAAACCCTTGCCTAAATAATCATTGCTATCGCCTATAATCTCAAGTTTAATGCCCTTTAACAAAAACGCTCCAAAGCTATTGCCTGCATTGCCTATAGCTTTGATATGGATACTATCTTCGTCTAAAGCATCTTTTCCATAAGTTTTTAAAATTTCACTTGAAAGCATAGTCGCAAAAGTACGGCTTTGATTTCCTACTTCTAAAGAAAGTTTGATAGGCTCTTTTTTCTCCACAGCATTTTTACAAAGCGGTAGTAAAATTCTATAATCAATCGTTTTTTCAAGTTTATTGTCTTTATAATCTTTAAAATGCACAGCAGTTTTATTATAAGTAGGCAAGGATTTTAAAATTTTATCTAAATTTAGCTTTCCTGCTTTACCTTGCACACTTTTTTGGCGGAGTTTATCCACGCGACCTATCATATCATCTAGGCGTTCAAAACCAAGCCTTGCCATGTATTCTCTAAGCTCCTGGGCTATAAAATACATGAAATTAATCACATCATCTACTTTGCCTTTGAAACGATCTCTAAGTTCTATATCTTGAGTGGCTATACCAAAAGGACAGGTATTTAGATGACAAACTCTCATCATCGTACAACCTAAAACAATCAAAGGCGCGGTTGCAAAACCAAATTCTTCAGCTCCTAAAAGTGCTGCTATGGCTAAATCACGCCCATTCATAAGCTTTCCATCAGTTTCTAATCTTACCCTATCTCTAAGCTTGTTTAAAATCAAAGTTTGATGTGTTTCAGCCAAACCTAACTCCCAAGGAATTCCTGCATGCGGTATAGAAGTTCTAGGGCTTGCACCCGTACCTCCATCATAACCTGAAACAAGGATTAAATTCGCTCCTGCCTTAGCCACACCTGCAGCAACCGTTCCTATGCCATTTTCGCTTACAAGTTTTACTGAAATTTTAGCGTCTTTGTTAGCATTTTTTAGGTCATAAATAAGTTGAGCCAAATCTTCTATAGAATAAATATCATGATGAGGAGGTGGGGAAATAAGCGTCACACCTGCAGTAGAATGCCTAGCCTTGGCTATCCAAGGATAGACTTTAAAGCCCATTAATTGTCCGCCTTCACCTGGTTTTGCGCCTTGAGCGACTTTGATTTGAATTTCTTTTGCATGACTTAAGTAGTTTAAATCCACGCCAAAACGCCCACTTGCTACTTGCTTAATGGCTGAGTTTTTATCCACACCCTCTTTGATTTCATAGCGTTCTTCATCCTCGCCACCTTCGCCTGAATTTGATTTAGCACCTATTTTATTCATAGCCTGTGCTAAACACTCGTGCGCTTCTTTAGAAATAGAACCATAACTCATCGCTCCTGTTCTAAAGCGTTTAACTATACTTTCTACACTTTCAACCTTATCTATACTGATAGCTTCACTAAAATCAAATTCCATCAAAGAACGCAAATTAACTTGTTTTTCATCTACTAAAGCCGAGTATTTTTTAAAGCTTTTATAGTCTTTGTTGCGACAGGCTTGCTGAAGATTAAAAATCACAAGCGGATCGATTAAATGTTCTTCTTTAGCACTTCTAAAACCATGAATTCCTTTAGAATCTAAAGCCTTATGTGTATCGTTAAAAGCATGTTTGTGTAAAGCAATGAGCTCTTTTTCAAAATCTTCTAAATCCATACCTTCAATGCGTGAAGTTGTAGAAGTGAAGTATTTATCAATCACCTTAGAGCTTAAGCCCAAACATTCAAAAAGTGCAGAGCCATTATAACTTTGCAAGGTAGAAACTCCCATTTTAGAAGCAATTTTGACTATGCCACTTGAACTTGCCTTGATGAAATTTTCTACCGCCTTTTCATAACTTAAATTTAAATCTTTATTGGCAATGAGTTTTTGTATGCTCTCATAAACCAAATAAGGATTAATAACAGTCGCACCATAACCTAAAAGACATGCAAAATGATGAATTTCTCTAGGTTCACCACTTTCGATGATAAGACTTGTGTGTGTTCTTAAATTTTTTCTTACTAGATGATTATGCACTCCAGAAACAGCAAGCAAAGCAGGGATATAAGCGTTTTTTTCATCGACTCCTTTATCGCTTAAAATGATAATAGAAACACCTTTTTTAACCTCATCTTCTATCTTAACACAAAGTTCATCTAAAGCCTTTTCTAAAGTTTTTTTAGAATAATCATAAAGTATAGAAAATTCTTTAACTTGAAATTTATTTAAAGCCTTAACTTCAAAAAGTTCTTCATTGCTTATCACAGGCAGGGCTATTTTTACGCGTTTTGCATTGTTTTCATCGGGTTTTAACAAATTGCCTTCGCTTCCTAGATAAATCCTTGTAGAAGTAACGATCTCTTCTCTTATGGCATCAAGAGGAGGATTAGTTACTTGTGCAAAAAGTTGTTTAAAATAATTATACAAAGGTTGATAAGTTTTAGAAAGTATAGCCAAAGGAGTATCTACACCCATAGCTGCTATAGCTTCTTTACCATTTTGAGCCATAGCAGCCACACTCATTTTAAGCTCATCATAACTCCAACCAAAAGCTTTTTGGAGTTTTAAAACCTCATCTTCTTTTAAAAACTGATGTTTATAAACTCCGCTTTTTTGTTTTTCAAGTTCAACTAAATTTTTAAGCCATTTTTTATAAGGCTTAGCATTAGCATAATGCTCTTTGATTTCATTATCAGCTATAACCCTACCTCTTGCTGTATCAACGAGTAAAAGTTTTCCAGGTTCTAAGCGTTTTTTGGCTTTGATATTTTTTTCATCAAGTTTTAAAGCCCCTGTTTCACTTGAAAGTATGAGCATATCATCTTTTGTAAGATAATACCTTGAAGGACGAAAACCATTTCTATCCAAACTCGCCCCCATAATCACTCCATCGGTAAAAACTATAGCAGCAGGTCCATCCCAAGGCTCCATCAATAAAGAATGATACTCATAAAAAGCACGCTTTTTGCTTTCCATATTTTCATTTTTATGCCAAGGTTCTGGCACCATCATCATAAAAGCTTCTTCTAAAGTACGACCATTTAGAGCTAAAAATTCTAAAGTATTATCAAACATTGCAGAATCACTGCTAGGCTTAGCTATGATGGGAAAAATTTCATCTAAATTTTCAAAATACTCACTTTGCATCAAGCCTTCTCTAGCTCTTATGCTATCAACATTTCCGCGTATGGTATTAATCTCTCCATTGTGCACCATATAGCGGTTTGGGTGGGCTCTTTCCCAACTTGGAAAAGTATTAGTCGAAAAGCGAGAATGCACCAAAGCGATGGCTGATTTCATATTGACATCTTTAAAATCAAGATAAAAATCGCTCAATTGAGTTGAAAGAAGCATTCCTTTATAAACTATGGTGCGTGAAGAAAAACTTGAAAAATAAAATTTTGGCACATTAATAGCTCTTTTTTCTATAAGGCGACGCGTACTATAAAGCACTCTTTCAAACTCAAGTCCTGCACTTATTTTACTTGGTTTTTTCACAAAGGCTTGTAAAAAATAAGGCATAGCTTTTAAAGCACTTGCACCTATATCGCTAGGATTAAAAGGCACTTCTCTAAAACCTAAAAATTCAAGTTTTTTATCCTTTAAACCTTGTAAAAATATCTCTTTTGCTTCTTCTTTTGCATCAGTATTGGGTGATAAAAACATCTGTGCTACAGCATAATCACCCTTTTTAGGAAGTTCAAAACCCAATTCTTGAGTTTTAAAAAAATCATGTGGAATTTGGATCAAAATCCCCGCTCCATCACCTGAATTTTCTTCAGCTCCTACACCACCTCGGTGCTCAAGATTCATCAAAATTTCTAAAGCATCACAAATAACCTTATAAGAGGCAATACCGCGTATATTAGCAACTGCAGCGATGCCACAGGCATCGTGTTCGTTCTTTGGATGATATAAACCTATGCTTTGATTATTTTCTAGGATATTTTCTAAATCCATTTTGCTCTCCTTATAAGGCTGATTTAAATTTTGTTAGCTTTATAAGGATTATAGCATACATTTTTTTAAAATCGATATAATTTTTATCTTAAAAATAAATAAATTAAAAAATATTTTAATAGATTTGCAAAAATTATAAAAACATGGCGATAATACTACCTAAAATCAATAATGGACCATTATAGAAAATAAAAGTTGGTATGCAAGTATCTTTAATGTGATCGTGTTGTTTATCAGCATTTAATCCTACAGTAGTTCCCATGGTTGTTTCACTGGCTGGACTTCCTGCATCTCCTAAAGCTCCTGCTACTCCTAAGATAAATATAATAAGTGCTATGCTAAAACCAAGTTCCAAACAAATAGGACAAAAAAGCGTAGCTATGATAGGTATAGTTCCAAAAGAAGTACCTATACCCATAGTGATGATAAGTCCTATTAAAAGCATGAAAAATACTGCTAAAAATTTACTTTGTTCCATCCAAGGAACGACTGAATTTACAAGCTCTACTACTGATCCACTTTCTTTTAAAACTTCTCCATATCCTGCAGCAACAAGGATAACAAAAGCTATAAAACCCATCATTTTAAGCCCATCATCAAAAACTTCATTGACTTTTGAAAATTCAACTCCACCCAAAATAACCATTAAAACAAAACCCAAAAGTCCTGATAAAGGTAAATTCATAGTCAAAATTTGTAAAATTAAAGTTAGAACAAGCCCAGCTAAAACGCCCCATTCCTTACGCGTCATTTCAAGATTTTCTAAATCCACTTTAGCAATTTCTAATTCTTGATACTCTCTTGGCTTACGATAAAACACAAAAAGCGCTAAAAAAAGTCCTGTTATCATACAAATAGCAGCAAAATACATAGTATTTGTAACATCATTTAAAGATACACTTACATTATTTGCATTTAAATTATCTTTTAAAAGATCTTGAAAAGTAAGTCCAAAGCCTACTGGCAAAACCATATAAGGCGTAGTAAGTCCAAAAGTTAAAGCACAAGCAACCGCTCTACGATCGATTTTAAGTTTATTAAAAAGACTTAAAAGAGGTGGAATCAACAAAGGTATAAAAGCCACATGAATAGGAATTAAATTTTGAGAAAAACAAGAAATCAAAGCTATAGACAAAAGCAATAAATATTTTTTATGAGATATAAAATGGCTTACTATCTTAATCAAATATGCAGTTAAATTTGTCTTTGAAATCGCTGCGGCAATGGCCCCTAAGAGTATATAGCTAAGAGCTGTTTTTAAATTTTCCTTCATTCCGCTTATAAGTATATTCATAGTATCTACGAGTTCAAGATGAGAAAATACACCTGCAACAAGAGCTGAAATCAAAAGACTCAAAAGCACATTAAAACGAAACAAACAAAGTAAAGTCATCAAAACAACACTGATAATGATAGGATTAGTAAGTAAAGTCAAAATCATTCCTTAAATAATTTTAAAAATTTAATTGTAGAAAAAACTTAGTTAAAATGTAATAAAACTCGAACATATGATGATTTTATTTAATATGTAAAATTATAAAAATAATTAATTTTTTTAATTTAAATAATTAATATAATTAATTATTTAAATTTTTAAAATTTATAATAAAATAAAAGATTATATAAATATTTAAGGATATTTCAATGAAACAGAACGATCAAAAAGAAAATCGTAGAGACTTTCTAAAAAATATAGGACTTGGTTTATTTGGCATTAGTGTATTGTCAAATTTTTCTTTTGAGAATTTTTTAGGAAGTAAGGCTTTGGCAAAAGAATTACCTGATTTTAAAATAGAAGGTAAAAAAGATCTTATCTATCATGGTGAAAAACCATTAACAGCAGAAACTGAAATTTATGCTCTTGATTCTGATTTTACAAAACCTGAAAATTTCTTTGTTAGAAATAATGGCTTACCACCAAGCCTAGAAACGATAAAAGAAAGACTTCATAAAGGTTGGACTTTAGAAATCGATGGAGAAAGTATTATCAATAAAAAATCTTACACCATAGAAGATTTAAAAAAGAAATTTAAAACCTATACTTATGCCTTAACAGTTGAATGCGGTGGAAATGGTAGATCTGAAGTTATACCTAGCACAAAAGGAACTCAATGGGGTTATGGTGCAGTAGCTTGTGGTAGATGGACAGGAGTGCGTTTAAAAGATATTTTAAAAGATTGTGGCATCAAAAATGATGCGGTTTATATCGGATATTATGGCATAGATACAAAATTAAATGGTGAAGAAACTTCACCTATTAGTAGAGGAGTTCCTATTTCTAAAGCTTTACAAGATGAAACTCTAATAGCTTGGGCTTATGAAGGCAAAGATATTCCTTTAGTCAATGGCTATCCACTTAGACTTGTTTGTGGTGGTTACCCTGCAAGTACAAGCGGTAAATGGCTTTATAAAATTTCAGTAAGAAATAAAATTCATGATGGTGAAAAAATGGAAGGTTCTTATAAAGTTCCTGTAAATCCAGTAAAACCAGGAGATTTTAACTATAAAGGCGAGATGAAAATCATAGAATCAATGCCTGTAAGATCTGTAATCACTAATATCAAAAATGGTTCTGAAATAAAAGCAAATAAAAAATTTGAAGTTAGAGGTAAAGCTTGGGCTGGCGAACTTGAAGTTAGTGAAGTTTATGTAAGCAATGATTATGGCGTAACATGGACCAAAGCAAAAGTAGAAAAACCATTAAATAGATTAGCATGGCAAAAATGGAGTGCTCAAATATCAATACCGACAAAAGGATATTATGAAATTTGGGCAAGAGCTATCGATAGTCAAGGTAACAGTCAACCTATGGTTTTAGCACAGTGGAATCCAGGAGGATATATCAATAATGCATGCCATAGAGTTAATGTTTATGGAGTTTAAGAATGGTGAAAAAAATTATATTGATCTTAGCATTGTTTTTAAGTGCAAGTTGGGCTCAAAATCTTGAAATTAACCCTGATACAGGATTGATTATCGATCCTGATTCACCTTTAGTGGAAGCAAATTGTTTAGCTTGTCATGGATCCAATCTCATTACCAATATGCACGCAAGTAGAAAAGCTTGGTTAGCAGCTATAAGATGGATGCAAGATAGTGAAGGACTTTGGGAAATAGAACCTGAAGATGAAGAAAAAATTTTAAATTATCTTGAAAAATATTATGGAGAAAAATACGATACAAGAAGAAGAATTCCTCTAGCTATATTCTTACAAAACAAAACTCATTGAAGAAATCATTTCTTCAATGATAAATTTACACATCCAAATGTTTTACATCTTTAGCGTGTGCTTGGATATAATCGCGTCTTGGTTCAACCTCATCACCCATAAAGAGATTAAAGGTATCATTTGCACTTTGTGCATCTTTAATAGTGATTTTTAAAAGTCTTCTTACGCTTGGATCCATTGTAGTTTCCCAAAGTTGCTCAGGATTCATTTCCCCTAAACCTTTATAGCGTTGTATAGTAGCACCTTTTTTAGCATTGGTTTCAACATCTTCAAGAACTTCTAAAATATCTTTATCAAATTCCAAGCCTCTATCTTTAATCTTATCAAAAATATAACTTGCTTCTTCATATAGTGGATGAGTGAAAAGTTCTTCATTGATCACAAGTTCTTCTAGGCCATTTTGAGTTTGAACAAAAGCTCGAATTTCATTTTCGTTGATATAATGATTTAAGATATTGTGTCCTTGTGTTTCTAAAAATTGTTTGATTACACTAAATAATTCTTCATTATTTGCTTTAACTAAATTTGAATTTTCTATCATATAACGTATCACAGAAATCACATTAAAACGCTTTTCAAGATCTTTTAAAATCGCACGATAAGCTGCAACGATTTTTAAATAATCTTTTAAATCATTCATTCCTATACCTTCATAATTTAAACCTTCTATTCCCGTTTCTATCAGGTATTCGCTCAAAGCTTTTTCATCTTTTAAATAAATTTGCTTTTTAGCTTTTTTATAAAGATATAAAGGCGGTTGTGCTAAATAAATATGTCCATTTGTTACAAGTTCATTCATAAAACGGAAGAAGAAAGTTAAAAGCAAGGTTTGTATATGTGATCCATCAACATCCGCATCTGTCATGATGATGATTTTATGATATCTTAGTTTTGAAAGATCAAAATCTTCACCTATACCACAGCCAAAAGCGGTAATCATATTTTGAATTTGCTCAGATTTTAAAATTTTATCCAGTCTTGCTTTTTCAACATTTAAAATTTTACCACGCAAAGGCAATATAGCTTGGAAAGATCTTTCTCTACCTTGTTTTGCAGAACCTCCTGCAGAATCCCCTTCCACAAGATAAATTTCACTTTCACTTGGATCTTTACTTTGACAATCAGCTAATTTCCCTGGTAAAGTTCCTACGCTTAAACTTTCTTTTTTACGCGTTAATTCTCTGGCTTTTTTCGCTGCTTCTCTACCACGAGCAGCCATTAAAGCTTTATTCATAATAGCTTTTGCTTCGATAGGATTTTCTTCAAAATATTTAGTCAAATACTCAAAACTTGCTTTTGAAACTATAGGACGCACATAAGTTGAACCAAGTTTTCCTTTGGTTTGTCCTTCAAATTGTGGTTCAGGCACCTTTACACTCACAACAGCGATTAAACCTTCACGCACATCTTCACCCGTGATTTTATTATCCTTTTCTCTAGCACTTGCATTTGCTTCTATGTAGTTACTTATCACACGAGTTAAGCCCATTCTAAAACCAGCTTCGTGTGTTCCACCATCTGGAGTTTTGATATTATTTACAAAAGAGAGTAAATTTTCGCTATAAGTATCATTGTAAAGCAAAGCTACTTCAACATTCACATCTTCTTCATCTACGCTAAAGAAAATTGCTTTAGTTAAAGCTTCTTTTTTATTTAAGTCTGTAACAAACTGAGAAATTCCACCTTCAAAGTGAAAACTTTCATGTTTGCCTACGCGGTTATCTTTAAAATTTATAGTGATTTTTGGATTTAAGTATGCAAGTTCACGAAATCTTTTAGCCAAAATTTCATAATCAAATTCAGTCACTTCAAAAATTTGATCATCAGGCCAAAATTCTATAGTTGTTCCTGTCTTTTTACTTTTTCCTATCACACCAAATTCACTGATAACTTTACCTTCTGAAAATTCTTGACGATAAATTTCTCCATTTCTTTCAACTGTAGCTACAAGTTTTTTAGAGAGTGCATTTACAACCGAAACCCCAACACCGTGCAAACCACCTGAAACTTTATAAGTATCTTTATCGAATTTTCCCCCTGCATGAAGGACAGTTAAAACAACGGTTAAAGTTGGCATATTTTCAGTTGGGTGCATATCAACAGGAATACCACGACCATTATCACTAACTATACAGCTTCCTTCAGTAGTGATTTCTACATCTATAGTATCACAATGTCCTGCCATAGCTTCATCGATAGAATTATCCACAACTTCATAAATCATATGATGAAGTCCGCCTATGTTTGTATCTCCTATATACATACCTGGGCGTTTTCTAACAGCTTCTAGGCCTTTTAGGACTTTAATATTACTCGCACCGTAATTTTCTTGCATATTTTTCCTTTATCTTTTACTTGTTCTTATTATAAAACCATAGGCATGATAATCATTGATAGTCCTTGGGATTTGACTATAAATGCTGAATTAGGTTCATTTACACTTAAAGTGAATTTTTCTTCTTCTATAGAAGTTAAGAAGTCAAGTAAATATTTGATTTTTATAGTAAGATTAAATTCTTCACTCACTCCTGTTTGAATTTCAAGCTCTGTTTTTGCTTCCATATTGTCTAAACTTATACCTTCAAAGATGATTTTATCTTTGTTAAAATGAAGTTTCATTTTTTCAGTTACAACGCTAATTTTTTTAAGACTATCTATAAAATCTTCAGTTGAAAAGCTGAGTTCTTGTTTGAAAGTTTTTGGTATAACTTTTTCATAATCTGGAAATTTATCATTGATAAGTTTTGTAAAGAATTCAAAATTTTCATTTTTAGCAATAAGCATATTTTGATCATAAAAAATTTCTATTTTTTCATAGAAAAGTTTTTGCATTTCCATAATAGCTTTTTTAGGGATACTAAAACTAAATTCTTGATTATTTGCTTTTTCTAAAGTATAGATTGCAAGGCGTTTTGTATCGGTTCCTACGAAGTTAATTTTATCTGTTTTTATATCTAAAAATGCACCATTTAAGGAGTATTTTGGGTTGTTTGTATCAATACTTGGTAATATCTTTTTAAGAGAACGGCTTAAATCACTTGAATCAATGTCAAATTGGTTTTTTCCTTCTGTATTTGGAAAATTTGGAAAATCTTCATGATTAAACATAGGAAGTTTGTATTTTGTACTTTTTTGTCTTATAAATAAAAAATTATCAATGGTTTCTAAAACAACTTCTTCATTGTTTAAGCTTTTAATAACATCTGCAATACTTTTTGCATTTGCAGTAGCAAAACCACTTGATTCTACGCGGATTTTTTTTATCTTATAGTTGATACCTATTTCATAATCACTAGCTCTAATAAGAAGTTTATCTTCATCAGCATGAAAAAAAAGATGAGAAGTAATAGTGCTTGAGTCTTTTTTTTCTACATAAGCATTACATAAAATCACTGCAGATTCTAAAGTATTTTTATTGATACTTAACTTCATTTTTTCTCCTTGGTTTATTTTAATTTTAAATTCGTTGTAATAATAAGCTTGTTGAAATTGTGAAATTCTTCAAAGCAAAATAATCAAATTTGTATTTTATCATACTTTGCTTAATTTCTTTTTTTCACATTCTAGAATTTATTTTTCACATCCTTTCACTTAACTTTGACTTTTAACAAGAATTTTGTTTTTAAGTTCTTCGATTTTCGCTTTTAAAGAAGCATCATTTTCTATCATTTCTGTGATTTTTTTAACATTATGTGAAATAGCCGTATGATCTTTCATTTCAAAATAATTCGCAAGTTGTGGCATAGTCAAAGCCGTAAGTGTCCTAGCTAGGTAAATCACAATGCGTCTTGCTGTGACTATATTTTGAGTTTTTTTATTGGATTTCACATCGCTTGGTTTTATGTTAAATTCTTTACATACCAAAGATAAGATGTCATCTATAGTGATATTTTCTTTTTTTTCTTTGATATGATCTTTCATCACACTTTTAGCAAGTTCGAGCGTGATTTCTTGTCCTAGTATGGTTGCATAAGCATTCAAACTTATGATGATGCCTTCGATTTCTCTTATATTATCCCCTAAAGAAGTGGCGATATAGTTTATGATATCATTAGAAAGATTGATATCGTTAAATTCACATTTTTTTCTTATGATGGCTATTTTTGTATCTAGTTGAGGCGGGGTTATATCAGCTATGATCCCATGTGCAAAACGACTTTTTAAGCGTTCGGTTATACCTTTTAGCATGTTGGGTGGATTGTCTGAAGTCATGATGATTTGTCCATCGTTGTTTTTGATTTCATTAAATATAAAGAAAAATTCTTCTTGAATTTTATCGGTTTTTCCTAAAAACTGCACATCATCTATAAGCAAAACATCGCAGTTTCTATACTTTTCATGAAATTTATCTAAAGAGCCATTTTTTAAATTTGAAGTAAAATCATTGATAAAATTTTCACTTGTAGCATAAATGACTTTTTTTCCCATTTCTAAGCTCGCATTTCCAACTGCTTGAAGTAAATGCGTTTTTCCAAGTCCTGTAGGCCCATAAACAAAGATTGGATTATAAAGTTTTCCAAGTTTGTCTTTATGTATTATAGCTTTACATGCTCCATAAGCGTATTTGTTAGAATCCCCTACAACAAAACTTTCAAAAGTAAAAGAAGGATTTAAAATCGTGCTTTGTGCCTTTATATGAGCTATGTCGATTTTTGTGCTTTTGTTGCTTTGTTTGGTGCTTTGTGCTTGTATATTTATGATGGCTTTATTTCCGCTTTGCACTTCATAAAAATGTGCGATTTTTTTGCCGTATTTTGTTTGTATGAATTTAGCCATGAGTTCATTTGGAGCATTAAAAACCAAAAGATCTGCTTTGCTTTGCTTTTCGTTGAATTTTAAATTTGATAGATAGTTTTCGTATTCGTTTTCGCTTAATTCTTTTTTTAAATTTTCAAGTATTTGGCTTGGATTCATAATCTCTCTTTAAATTTTGCATAATGTATAAATTTTATCTTAAATTTCATAAAAAAAGGTTAAAATCCGCTTTTGTATTTTATTTTCAAAAGGTATGAATTTGAAAATTTTAGGTATAGATCCAGGTTCAAGAAATTGTGGTTATGCTATCATAGAAGCCAACAAAGGAAAAAACATTCTCATAGAAGCAGGACTTATAAAGATAAAGCCAAGTACCTTACAGTATCAAATCACAGAACTTTGTGAGGGTTTGGACTTGATTTTTAAAAACCATTCTTTTGATGAAGTGGCTATAGAAGATATCTTTTTTGCTTACAATCCAAAAACTGTTTTAAAACTCGCACAATTTCGTGGAGCCCTATCTTTAAAAATTCTTCAAATTCATGGAGATTTTGCAGAATACACTCCCTTGCAAGTGAAAAAAGCCGTTACAGGAAAAGCCAAAGCAACCAAAGAACAAGTTGCTTTTATGGTAAAAAGGCTTTTAGGACTTAGTAAAGATATCAAGCCTTTAGATATCACAGATGCTATCGCAGTGGCTTTAACCCATGCGGCAAATTTAAGAGTTAGGGTGTGATTTTGGTAATTTTCATTACACAAAAGCCCAAAGCTCCATAAACCCCAAAATACCTTTAAATTTTTTCTATATTTTTTAAAAATTTTATAAAAAATTTCAAAAGTTGGAACAGAACTTGCTTATAAACTTCAAATAAACGCAAAAAGTTTTTTAAAGCCAAAGCGTTAAATTTTTAAAGCAATATTTTATAAAGGATTTAAGATGATGAGATCACTTTGGTCTGGCGTAAGCGGACTACAAGCACATCAAGTTGCGATGGATGTTGAAGGCAATAACATTTCAAATGTTAACACCACTGGTTTTAAATACTCTCGTGCAGATTTTGGAACTATGTTTAGCCAAACAGTAAAAATCGCTACAACTCCAACTGATGGAAGAGGCGGACAAAACCCACTTCAAATCGGTCTTGGCGTTTCAGTAAGTTCTACTACAAGAATTCACTCTCAAGGTTCAGTTCAAACTACAGATAAAAACACTGACGTTGCTATCAATGGTGATGGTTTTTTCATGGTGAGTGATGATGGCGGTCTTACAAACTATCTTACAAGAAGCGGGGATTTTAAACTTGATGCTTATGGTAACTTTGTAAATAATTCAGGTTTTATTGTTCAAGGATGGAACATCAACTGGGATGATCAAACCATAGATAGTTCAAGAACTCCACAAAACATTTTTATCGATCCAGGTATGCATATCCCTGCAGCAAAATCAACCGAAGTAGCTATCAAAGCAAACTTAAATAGTGGCTTAAATATAGGAACTTCAAGTAGAAATCTTTATGGTCTTGACTCAGTTCATGGTTATAATACTAAAACCAACAAAGCTGAAGATGAAAACGATACTGGAACGACTCAGTTTTATACCACTTCTAAAAACTCGATTGAAGTAACTGAAAAAGGTGTGGATGCAGGATCGCTTTTTAACGCCAGTGGAACAGGGCTAAATTTAAGAGATGGTCAAGGAATTTGGGTTTCATATGCTGATGCAAAATATACTATCAATAAAACCGGAACAGCTTTTGACGAAAATAATAAAACCAGTCAAGGTGATCCAAATGGTGTGATTTTCTGGGGTAACAAAGATAATAAAGTAACTCTTGATATCACTATAAACGGAGTTAAAATTCAAAATTCAGACATACAAAGTCTTGATGATGCTATAGCTTATATCAACACTTTCACTGCACCAACTGATACTAGAGATGGAACAGGAGTAAAAGCGGTTAAAAAGTCTGATGGAACAGGATTTGAACTTGTTAATGATAATGCTGATGGCACTACAGACAATATGAAAAATATTGATTTAACCGTAAATCAAGCCAATACAGCAGGTGAATTACATAAATTGACTTACGATGGTGATACGGATAAATTTAAAGCAGATAATTTAAAGAAAAACGGGAATTCCAATTGGATAGATGTTGCTGCTGTTAATGGTACAACTGAAAGAGCTCAAGTTATTACTGCGCATAAATATATTTATAGTTCAAATCCTGTGGATTTGCCACCTATGACAAATCCTGATGGAGGTCCATCTTTTGACGCTGGAGATGGTGCAACTCCTACTGATCCTGCTTCTAAAAACTATAGAGATGCTCTTACAGGTGGACTTTTAAATACTACTGCAAGACAGTTTAGAACCACAGAAGATTTAAGAGAGCTTTTGCAAAGAGATGCTAGATATGGGGTAGACTATGATGGAGATGGTAAATTTACTATAGGTGGAGATGTAAACCAAGCTGTAAAAGTTGTTGTAAATGATACAGGGCATTTTGCTATCTCAAATGCTAAAGAAAATTCAACTATACCAGCAGGAGCAACAGCACAAAATAGTAAAATTGAGACTGGTACACCAAAAAATATGAGTTTTAATATCACTGCTTATTCTAACAAAGAAGGCACAGTAAGCACTAATGATGCTTTTACAGCTATCTTTAAAGCTTGGGATGGTCCTTTAGTAACGGGTGGATCGATCAAAGAAAGCGAACAACTTAAACTTTCATCTTTTTCAGCCGCGCTTGATATCTATGATTCTTTAGGTTCAAAACACAGTCTTGAAGTACAGTTTGTAAAACAAAGTACCACTCAAGATGGGGGTAATGAATGGCAAATGATCATCCGTGTGCCAGAACCTGCAGAGATCAACACTACAGGAGAAGGTCCTACGAACATCATCGTGGGTAGTGCAAGATTTAACAACGATGGATCTTTGGCTAGCTATACACCAAAAACTATAAGCTTTTCACCAAACAATGGTGCTGCGCCAAATCAACAAATCAAACTTTCCTTTGGAACAAGCGGAAGTAATGACGGCCTTGTAAGCTCAAACTCTGCTTCAACTCTAACAGGACAAGCAACTGATGGTTATACTTCGGGTAACTTAAAACCTGATGCTATCCGCGTTGATGATAAAGGAAATATCTTAGGCGAATTTACCAATGGTAAAACCTTTGCAGTGGCAAAAATCGCTATGGCTTCAGTGGCTAATAACTCAGGTCTTGAGGAAATCGGCGGAAACCTTTTCAAAGTTACTGCAAATAGTGGTAATATCGTAGTAGGTGAAGCAGGAACAGGGGGTCGTGGCGAGATGAAAACCTCCGCTCTTGAAATGTCAAATGTGGATTTGAGCCGTTCTTTAACAGAACTTATCATTATCCAAAGGGGTTATCAAGCAAACTCAAAAACCATTTCAACCAGTGATCAAATGCTTCAAACCTTGATCCAGCTTAAACAATAATTTAAGCTTAATATTCTATAAAATATTGTTTTTTGCTCCCTTTAAGGGAGCAAGCCTTGCTTTACAAGCCTATCTTGGTAGTCTTGTAATACTAGGCTTAGGCTTGAACTGCCTTCAATTTATTGCTAACTCACTCTTGCTAGGGGTGAGTTGCAATAAAATTGCATTTTCTTATCTGTATCATAATCGTTTTAAAAACTTATTTTGTTATAATTTTTGCTTGAATTTAAATTTAAGGAAAATCTATGCGTTATGGTGAAAAAGAAATCAAAGAATTTGATGTAGAAAATATGGAAATTTGGCCAAATGATGCGAAAAATGACTATATTATTAAAATTACTTTGCCTGAATTTATGTGTTGTTGTCCGCGTTCGGGTTATCCTGACTTTGCGACGATTTATCTTGAATATATGCCTGATAAATTTGTGGTTGAGCTTAAGGCGATAAAGCTTTATATCAATACTTTTATGCATAGAAATGTTTCACATGAAGCAAGTATCAATGAAATTTATAATACTTTAAAAGATAAATTAAAACCAAAATGGATTAAAGTTGTGGGGGATTTTAACCCGCGTGGAAATGTGCATACGGTAATAGAATGTCGTAGTGATATAGTTGTTCCAAAATAATATTTGAGTAAAATATTCACATATTTTTATGTAAAGATTAAATATTTTATAAAAAATTCTTATTTAATCTTTGAAGAATATATAATATAAAAAGATCTAAAATTTTTAGATCGAATTTTATTATAAGGAGTTAGGTTATGAATAAAAAATTATTAAGCATTGTCGCAAGTGCTACTTTGTTTTCAAATTTGGCTTTAGCAGATGAGAATTCCGGTTTTTTTATAGGTGCTGATGCAGCTTGGATGCATGCTCAAGTAAAAAGTGAGTTAAAGCATAATAAAACAACTAAGCAAATTTTCAATGGAGATATTTCAGGTAATATACCATCGTTTGGTCTAAAACTTGGATATCGTTTAAATGAAAATCATAGAATTTATGCTGGTTATAATTATTCTGATGAATTTAGTGATTTTATCAAAACTCCTAGAATTCAAATCGAAGGTGATTTTACTACACATAAATTTTTAACAGGTTATGATTTTACTCCTAAGCTTTTTGAAAAAACCAGAGCTGTTTTAGGTGTGTATGGAGGATATGCAAGAACAGATCTTACCTTAAAAACAAGCTTTTTATCTTTGTCGCAAAATTTTGACGGTTATTTTTATGGAGCGAAAATAGGTGCTTTATATGATTTGACACCACATAATGAAATAGAATTAGGCTTTAAAGCAGAGCAAATTCATTATAATTCTAGAAATTTTTATCAAAATAAAGTGGGCTCAAACTTTTACGATCCTAAACAAACAAATTATGGTGTATATTTAGGATATAATTATAAATTTTAATCTAATGCAAGTTTTTATAACTTGCATTAATGAAATCAACCTCCACCGATAAAGTATTTTTCTACATCATCAAGTAATTTTTCACAAATTTGAGAATCTGTGTTTTTTTCTACTATAAGATTTATATAAGTTTTAGTATCTCTAAAGCTTCCTGCTGATTTTGAATTTTCGCGAGTGAGTTTTTGAGTGTCTCTAGTGTATTCTATATTGATGTTAAATTTTAGTGCAGCACTTGCTTCACCTAAATTCGTTTTTACTACTACATTCATTTTAGAAGCTTTAGCGAGTGTAGCTTGGGTTTTATTTATGATTTCTTTAAAGCGTTGGCAAGATCGTATGAGTGTAGCGATAAATTTGTTATCAAGCCCCTCATAAGCTACTTTGAGTTTGTTTTTGATATCTTTTGTACTTTCCTTTTCAGGGGCGACAAAAACCATGTAAAAACCGTTTTTTATAGCTACATTGTCTGTTTTTACATCGCGTCCACTTGACATAACTTTAACATAAATGGCATTATCAAGATAAACACGATCTACCATAGGGCCATAAATTTCGTATTCTTTTTTTCGGACTATGACTTCACGGGCTAGCATATTTAATTTTACATTGGCTTCGTGAATAACAGGTTCCATTTCTTTTTTAATCTCTAAGAGTTCTTTTAACATCAACATCCTTTTTGTTACTTAAAATTACAATTATATCAATAATTTTCTTAATTTAAGAATTTTACAAATACATTTACTAAAAATATGATACATCAAGGATTAGTTTTAACAAAGGAGGAAAAGATGAAGCAAATTTGTAAATTTCAAATTCAGTCCAACAAAAAAGTAAAGACAATACTTTTAATCTGCTACTGCAACTCTCACTTTAAAACTCAATTTTATTTTTAATCATTTTTTACATTTTTAATTTTTTATCATTGTTGTTAAGTTTTTGAAATTTTATTCATTTAGTCTATTTGGTTTTAAAGGATTAAATCATGAAAGATAATAAAATCATAATCTTTGACACCACTTTGCGTGATGTAGAAAATGCGATTTAGAAGAAGTGGTTATGGCGATAAAAACTTGCCTTGAAAATTTAGACTACGATGAAAATATTTATAATTTAGATGATGTTTATGTTTGGTGAGTTTTGAAAATTTTTGTAGCGGCTCTTCAAGAAAGCATGCGCCTTGGGCTTTGGTTGATTATGGTATTAGAGTTATTATCGCACCTTCTTTTGCAGATATTTTTAAAAACAATGCCTTAGGAAATGGTTTGCTTACCATAGAACTTACTAAAGATGAGGTTTTGGAAATAGTTGATGAGTTAAAAAAATCCCAAGATAAAAATATAGAAATTTCTTTGTTGGAAAAAAAGAGTATTTTTTAAAGATAAGATTTTTTCTTTTGATTTAGATGATTTTCACAGAATTTGTCTTTTGGAAGGACTTGATAATATAGCTTTGACTTTAAAACATGAAGCACAAATCAAAGCCTATGAGAAAAACTCAAAAAGCTTTTTGAGTTTAGAATTTTTTCATAAGCTAAAAAAGGATCTTGGTAATTAGGTATGTTAAAATTTCCACAAAAATTAAAATCAAGCTTTTTAAAAAGCGAATTCATAGGAAAATTTTTACTATGAGTATCTGCTCTTAAACTTGCCTTGTGATTTTCCAAGGCAAAATTTTCGCAAAAATTTAAAAGTTTTTGTGCTACGCCTTTGCCCTTTGCTTTTTGTTTGACGGCTAAACGGTGTAGATAAAAAGCTTTATCATCATATTTTTTGTTAAAAATAACTTGTTTGTAAAATTCAGGTTCAAATTTTTCATTGATACAGATAAAGCCTAAAATTTCATCATTTTCTTTAAACACATAAAGTTCTTGTGCTTGTATATCTTCTTGAAAAACTATTTCATTAGGATAATTCTCATCCCATTGATGAAAATTCATAGCTTTCATAGCATTTAAAGCATCTTTTGTGATTTCAAGTATAGAATTTAAATCTTTATGGACGGCTTTTTGTATGATAGTGTTTTGCATGATAATCCTTTGTATAAGGAAGGGCGATGGTGGCTCCGATTGGACTTGAACCAACGGCCACTACCATGTCAAGGTAGTGCTCTACCAGCTGAGCTACGGAACCATATGGTGGAGCATAGCGGGTTCGAACCGCTGACCCCAACGCTGCCAGCGTTGTGCTCTCCCAGCTGAGCTAATGCCCCTTTATAAGTCTGAGATTTTATCGCAATATTACTTGTTTTTGGCTGAAAACTAAAATCAAATTTTTAATTTATGATGTAATATACTACTTTATTAAAAGATTTAAATCAAGTTTCTAAATATGTTAAAGATGAAAAAATTAAAAAACTTTTAATAGAAAAAGATAAAGATAAAAAAGGCGAAAATGGCGGAATAGGAACTCCAGCAACAAGAAGTAATCACATAGAAACTTTAATAAACAGAGGCTATATTGTAGTTTCAAAGGATAAAAAGCAAATTGTTAATGCTACAGAACTTGGAATTAATTTAATCCAAAATTTAGATCCTATATTGACAAATCCAGACATGACAGCTTTATGGTTTGAATCTCAAAAAGAGATACAAGAAGGAAAACTAAAAAGAAGCGATTTTTTAAATTCAATTAATGATTTTATTTTAAAAATAATTGATAATGAAAAGAGTTTAAACAAAAAAATTGTTTCTAATGAAGAAAAAGAAAAAATAACTTGTCCTAAATGTCAAAAAAGGTTTTTTAAGAGAAATAAATGGAAAATTTGGAAAATTCTTTTCTTGTTCTGAATATTCTAATGGTTGTGATTTTAAGGCGAAATCTGTTAATGGAAAACCTGAATTAGAAAATAAAAGCACTAATTTAAATATATCTTTTAAATGTCCTCAATGTAATCAAGGAAACTTAATAAAAAGAGAAAGTAAAAATGAAAAAAACAAATTTTGGTATGGTTGTTCTGAATGGAAAAATGGTTGTAAATTTATGTGTCCTGAATTAAATGGCGAACCTAATTTAAATGCTAAAAATAATTTTCAAAACAATTATAAGCAAAAGGTTAAATACAAATGAAAAAAATAATTTTATTTTTATTGCTGTTTAATTTCTTATTTGCAGAAGGAACAAATAATGGGCAAGGAGTTGTTTCTGAAACTACTAAAGAAGAAATGCAAAAAATATTTCCTAATAGTGATGATGACATAGATTCTAAAAATGGATGTAGTTGGGAGTGTAGAAAGGTTAATAGCGGATATGGAACTCAAATCATAGGATTTGATTTTAAAAATGGGACAACTTTTTGTAGAGTTTATAAAAATGAAAATTTTGATTTAGATTTAAAATTTAATGCTTCAAAAACTAATTTATCTTGTGCTAAACAAGTGTATACAGGACTTGATACTGAATTAAAAAATTATGAAAATATAGATAGAAAAATTAATTTAGAAAGTATAATTAAATGGACGCCAAGCGATACTAAAATTAATTTTGCAAAATATTTAGTTGCTTTAGCAACTTTAAATCCAAATATTATCGATAGAGAAAAAACTTATAATTTAGGAGAATTAACCTTAAAAGATGGTATAGATAATTTTAGCATTAAAACTATACAAAAAAATCAAAGTTTTATGGATTTTTTGATAGCTCCAAATTCTGTTTTAAATCAAAATAAAGGATTTTCTACTTCAAGTATAAGTTTGCAAGAAACTTCAGCTGTAGATGGTTTTAATAAAAATAATATGGCGTATTTTTCAAATCTATTTTTAGCCAATGAAAAAATTTATCAACATTTACAAATTCTAATTCTTGTTTTAGTTGGTGGATTTTTTCTTACTTCAATTAGTGCAGAAAAAATTCAAGCTTACTTAGAAAATAGGGGCGAAAATGAAGGAAAGCAAAAATTTTTACATAAATTTTATATTCCAATGATTATGATAGGAACATTTTTTATGCCTATACCCGAAGGAAATGGTTTAGCTCACTCAACAATTATGCAAAACGTCATTAGATATTTTGCATTAAAATCAACAGATATTGCAGATATGGCTAGTGCAATTGGTGGAAAAACCTATATGGATAAAATTTATAAAAGTATAGGTGGAGTAAATATTCAAGGTATTAAAGCCTTATTAGAGAAAAAGAAAGAAAATGAGTTTCTTATAAGTCAAGGAGATGAAATTTATAAAAAAACTTGTTCTTTAAGATATAAAAACCAACTATCTGCCATTAGAGAAAGCTATATCACTTCTTTAACAGATGAAGATAAAGAAAAAATAAAACGATTTTTAGCTGAAGATAGTAATGATATGGCAGGAAAAAATGGCGATATTTCCTTGGAAGCTTGTATAGCTTTAGAAGCTGATATTTTAAAAGCAAGAAATGAAATAACTAAAATAAATTCTCAAATGGAAAAAATTGATAAATTAAGAGATAACACTCAAAAAATCAATGAAATGAAAAATCTTGATGCTTATTTTGCAGTAAGAGAAATGCAACTTGGATGGATAAATTCTTTATTTACGCCAAGTAGTGCAATTTTAGCAGAAGTAACTATGTTTAAAGAAGAGCAAGGTGATGAAGATGAACAAAAAGAAAGGATGATTAAAGCAACTAAAAAAATATTCAAAACACTAAAGAAAATATAAATAAAGGAGATATTGAAATTAGTAAAGATGATATTACAGATAGCTCTTTAGGATGGATAGCAGGTAAATTAGTATGGATGATGTTACCAGGAGCTTCAACTATAAAAGATTTTGTAATGGAAAATACTGGAAAATTCATGGCTGTAATTCAAGCAGCAGCAGCTTCTACTGTGCCAATCATAGGAACAGTAGGTGGAGCTATCGTTGGATACATAACAGGAACAGTTGCCTCAACAATTACAGGATATGCTATAGCTATAATGTTAATAGAATGGACTTTTCAAAAAATACCATTATTGGTTTGCACTACAGCTTCTATTATAATATTTGTATCTTATTTAGTTTCTTTGATAAAATATTTTTATATTTCACCATTCGTTGTAGCTTTCTCCTTAGCAACTAAAAGAATGGATAAAATTATTGAATTCTTAATTAATGGTATGGCTATATTTTTAAAACCCGTATTAATTATTCTCTTTATATATTTATCATTATTTATAAATGTTTTAGTAGACGAATTTTTCTTATTTGTTTCTGTAGAACAATTTACAGGAATTAAAACTAGCGTATATAATTTTCACACTAACTTTATTATAGGTGCAATCACAGGCTTATTAACTATATTTGCAAAAATTGCTTCAGCGGTAATTATGTGGAATTTAATTATTAAAGGGTCTTCATGGGCTTTATCATTAGTAGGTATTGATGGAAAACAAAGTGAAATGATTTCTCAAGGTATGGAAAACACTTTAAACAAGAGAGCAAATATTGTTTAAAGAAATCTCAACTAAACCAAATATATACAAAGGAATAAAATGGAAAAAAATATATAGAACTTGAAAGAAAAGAAGGACAAATCAATGACATTCCATACGCTATTTTGAAAGTTGAATATCCTAATCTAAAAGAATTAAAAGATAAGGATTTATTAATGCAAAATGACAAAGGACAATGGCTTTGTGGCTATATTGGCTTAAAACACGAACAAGAATTAGATTTTAATAAGTTGAAAAATGAAGTTTGTATAGCCCCTATTTATTTAGAAAAATTTGACACTGATTTATTTGAAAAAGACGAGAATATTACTAAAATCATATTTTTTGATCAAAATCATTCTTGGAATAAAAGTAGGATAAATACTCAGTTAGATGAAGATTTATGCTTAAAAGATATTGAAAAAGTAGTAAATCACATTATTGATTTTAACAAAAATAATATAAAAGAAGAAAATTCCAATAAAGAATATAAATTTCAAAGGAGAAGAAAATGACAAAAATAGATTATTATAATTTTTTAGATGAAGCAGATTACTTAATGAAAAAATACAAAGAAGAACAAAAGGAGCTTACAGAAGAAGTATTTTTAAATTTTTTAAAAGAAATGGTAGAAAAATACAATCTTAATAAAAGAAAATATGATTTTTTTGTGCTTCATAATAATTTTCTCTTTGTAACAAAAAACAAGCAATGTTACACAATAATCAGCTTTGAAAAAGACAAAGATAGAAAAATAGATTTTTCAGGATATAGCCTTGAAACAAAAGAACAAGGAGAAAAATATTTTGAAGAAAATTTTAAAGAATATGAGAAAGTTGATTTTTTATGGAAAACATAAAATTTGAGAAAAAATTAAAAGAATTAGAACTTACAAAAAAATATGGAAAGAGTAACTATGTTAAAATTACAAATCCAAACGCAACAAAAAAAGATATAGAAAAGGATAAAAAGAAAATGGTAGAAGAGAAAGAAAGTAAGGGGAGCAATCCTATACAATTAAGAATTAGCGATAAGACGAAAGAATACCTTCAAGAGAGAGCTGACAGCTTAGGTTTTCCTTTAAATACATATATTTACCATCTTATTATGAAAGATATGGAAACTTTTAATCAAAAGTGATTAAAAGTTTTTTCGAAAAATGCTAAACTCAAAGAAACACTAGATAAAAAAGCTGAAGAGTTAGGCATTAACGCAACTCAACCCATAAAAACATTTTAATTATCAGAAATATCACAAAATTTCCTTCGCAAATTACACTCAACGCTAAGTATACTATAATGATCATTATAATTTATAATCATTATATCAGCATATTCATATCTTCCATTTTCAATTTCTTTTTTAGATTCTTTTTGTGAATTTAAAAGAAAATTATAATCTCTTTCTTTAAGTGTTTTAATATTTTTTATTTCGCTTAAATCAATTAAAGAATACTTTCCACTTGTTTTATACTCTTCATCAATTTTTTTAAGTGCAAATTCATATCCTTCTTTACTTCCTTGCTCTGAATTATAAGTATATTCTTTAAGTTTAGGTTCTCCACAACCTATAAAAATTAAAGATAATCCAAAAATAATTAAATGCAAACTTTTTTCTTTTTTCATTTTAGTTCCTTCTTATTTTATCTTTTAAATTTTCTTGATATTCATTTTTTTCATTTTTTAGAGCGAAATGTTTTCTTTTTTCTAGTTCATTTTTAACTTCTTTTATTACTATTGTGTCAAATTTTTCAAAGTTTTTATAATAACAAGCTTCTTCCAAAGCTTGAAAGTATTCTTCTTTTGAAGAATACTTAATATTGATAGGTGGATAATTATTTTTAACAAGCTCATAATTCATTAAAAGCCTTGACATTCTTCCATTACCATCAATAAATGGGTGTATTCTAACAAAGTCAATATGTATTCTTGAAGCTCTAATAATAGGGTGTAAATTTTGTGCTTCATTCTCATACCAATTTAAAAAGTTTTTCATTTCAAAATCAATACTCAAATAATCAGGTGGAATATGTTTTGCACCGCTAATCACTACATTAGCCTTTCTATATACTCCAGCATTCTTTATATCAATTGTTTGTAAAATAATTTGATGTAAAGATTTAATATCAAATTCATTTAAAATTGTATTAGCATTTGCAAGTTCTAACATAAAATCAATAGCATGTGAATGGTTTATGGTTTCTAAGTGTTCTTTTACACTTTTTCCTGCAATAGTCATACCTTCAAGCACTGCTTTTGTTTCAAATAAGGTAAGTGTATTTCCTTCGATTGCATTAGAATCATTTGTATATCTTAATTTAAAATCTTCTTCTAGTGATTTTTTAGTTTCAAAAGCTAGTTTGTGTTCTTTCAAAAAATCTTTTAGAATATCAATTTCCTTTAGAACATCTTTTAAATTCATTTTCTTTTCCTATTTTTTATAATGATAGAATATTTTTTTATTTTATCAATTTTTCTATTAATTTAACCATCCCAATACAAAAAACAGATATTTCTCCATATAAGACAGAAATTCCCTAACTTTTCTTTTGTTATTCATTTTTTTCTCCTTTTATTCCAAAGATAATCAATATTATATTATATAGTATTATATTATAAAATTTTCACTCCTTAACTTCTAAATAACTCCTTGTTTTCGTAGATATTGCCTACGATTTCAAAATTATAATAATATTTTTCATAATAAGTTATTTCTCCACCTTGTTCCGCATCTTCATCTATATTCGATGTAAGCACAAAACCATTTTTCCCAAATTTAACAATACCCATATATTTTTGCCAAAAATGATAAGCTGTGATAAATGTATAAAAAGATTTATTTTTTATGAAAAATTATTTGATTAATTCTAAAATATCTCTTTTTTTGTTAAGTTCAAGTTGTCTAGAATAATAAAAATATTTGGTCAAAACCAAAATTCCTATATGGAATTCTTTTTTCTTATCTAAAAATTTCTTAATATATTGATGAACATTATTAATAATTTCCAATGCATCTTTTGGGCGACTTTAAAATATTCAATTACTGCTGACAAATTCTCATTATCAATCAAAGCAAAGTGATAATTTGGTTTTAAAGTTCCTTCCGTAAACCAAGTTTCGCAAGTTATTTTTGGAGCTAAAACTAAAGAATTAGAATTCATAGCCCATTTTAAGTTGCTTGCTGCATCGTTACCCTCTAAAGAAATTATAAATTTATATTTCATTTGTTCTTTTTTGTTTAAAAAGTTTTTTTTCCATTGGCTAGGTTGTTTTGAAGTATCTCCTATATCGCAAAAAGTTCTACCAAAATAAGAATCAAAAAATTCTTTTCTATGTTTTTGATATACTGCTCCTCTAAATATTGCTATATCCTTTTTATTTTCATAGTTTATGTTATCTTTTAAAAAGCAAAAGTGCCTATTTTTATCAAGTTTTAATAAAATATTATTTATATTATTTTCCAAAGATCTCGATTTGCAAATAGTTGCTTCTTTAAAAGTATGTCTTACATCGCCAAATTCTTTATTCCATAAAAATTCATCTTTAAAGTATTTACTGATTTCATAAGCATCAAAAGCATAAGAGGTGTCTTTAAAAGGAAATTTTCCTATTTTTTCCTTTGCTGTAGGTGTAAAAAATTCATTTATTTGATTATAATATTTAACTCGAGTTTGTATTTCTTCTAGGTCTTTAATATTGTATTTTAAAATATCATTAAAAATTTTATCTAAATTTATTTGAAAAAAAATATCTTGGTATAAAAGATATTCCTATTCCTTTTAAATTCATCAAAAGTCTTGATTGTAGCATTATAAAAAACCTAATAAATAAAATTTTTAATATCTTATCAAAAATTTAAGAATTTGTAAACAATAAAATAACTTTTGACAAAACAATAATTTTTAAATATTAAAAATAAGAATGGCAGACAGGAAGGGATTCGAACCCTCGAAAGCTTGCACTTTACACGCGTTCCAGGCGTGCTCCTTCAACCGCTCGGACACCTGTCTATGAAATAAAGCGTTCATTATATCTATAAAAGCTTTAAAAATAAAGAAATTTTTTAAATATTGAAAATAAAATTATTTTTTAAAAAAATCAGAAAATTTTTAGTAAAAAGTAGTATAATTATATTTTTATTTTTAGTCAGGGTAGCTCAGCTGGTTAGAGCGCTGGTCTCATAAGCCGGAGGTCGGGAGTTCAAGTCTCCCCCTTGACACCATTAAATGTAATAATTATTTTTTTTCTTTTGTTACTACAAAAACAATTCCACCAAAACCTATAATCACAACAGCTGTTATAAAAACGATTTCAAAAATATCTAGCATTGTCATTGTTCTTTTGCCCTTTCTTTAAGCTGTCCACAAGCAGCTGAGATATCAAGCCCTTTACTTTCTCTTATAGTGCAAGTTACACCTTTATTGCTGAGTAAATCTTGAAATTTAATCACATTTTCTAAACTAGGGCGTTTATATAAACTTCCTTCATGTGGATTAAAGAGTATTAAATTCACTTTGGCTTTAATACCATTCAAAAGCTTGACTAATTCTTTAGCGTGTTCAAGCTTATCATTGATACCATCAATTAAAAGATATTCAAACATCACCCTTTTTCTTTGATCTATAGGAAATTCACGCACCGCATCCATAATCGCAGCGATATTATAAGCTTTATTGATAGGCATAAGTTCGGTTCGAAGCTCATCATTAACCGCGTGCAATGATATAGCAAGTAAAACACCTAAGTTCATTTGACCTAATTCTTTGATTTGTTTTGCTAAACCACTAGTGCTGATGGTTTGACGGCGGGGACTTATGGCAAGCCCCTCATTTTGTGCTAAAATTTTTACCGCTTTAGAAACATTTTTAAGATTATCCAAAGGCTCGCCCATACCCATATATACTATATTTACACGGCGTTCATAAGGGATATTATTTTGTTTTTTGATCCATAAAATTTGTCCGACTATCTCCCCTGCGCTTAAATTTCTTTTCAAACCACCCTTGGCAGTAAGACAAAAACTACATCCACTTTTACAACCCACTTGAGAAGAAACACAGATAGTGTATCTTGCATGAGAAATTCTTTTGCCTTCTGCGTCTATTTTTTCTTCTTTCATAGGCAAAAGCACACTTTCTACCCTTAAACCATCAACGAGTTCAAAAAGATATTTTATACTTCCATCTTTACTTTGCTCATTTTTAACACATTTTACAGGAGAGAAATGAAAATTTTGCGCAAGTTCTAAACGTAGATCTTTTGATAAACTTGACATATCGGAAAAATTATTGGCGTAT
Source organism: Campylobacter sp. BCW_6889 (assembly GCF_001762535.1). Lineage (NCBI taxonomy): Bacteria > Pseudomonadati > Campylobacterota > Epsilonproteobacteria > Campylobacterales > Campylobacteraceae > Campylobacter > Campylobacter sp. BCW_6889. Next base: position 58,856 of record NZ_MJWZ01000056.1, read on the forward strand.
TTTTGATAAATCCATTGATAAATTTGTTTCACGCGAAACATCGGTTTGATTTTTTCTCCTAATTCTTCAGGTAAAAAATCTAAAATATTAACAAGCTCTTTCAAAATTATTTTCCTTTTTTGAATTTTTAAATATAATGATATTTTTTTAAGTATTCTTCTAATTTTTCTTTTGCCTTTTGATGATTTTTTATAAAATCTTCGTGAGCGTTTTCATTGCAAAAATTTGTTGCACACAAAATACACTCTGCATCAATATTTAAATTTTTAGCTACGCTCAAAACAGAAAAGGCTTCCATATTTTCTGCAAAAAAACCTAATTTTGAAAATTCTTTTGCTGCTTTTGAATTTTGACAAATATAATTTGAAGAATTGATTTTTATTGTTTCACGAGAAACATTTTCTTTTTCTAAGCAAATTTCATATTTTGCAGGAGTATAAAATGCATGTGAAATTTTAGAAAATTCTACATTAAAAGCGTGCGAACTTCTATAAATTTCTAAAATCTCTCCCTTATCATAAAGCCCACAAGTTCCTATAAATATAAGTTTTGATGGTTTTTCTTTGAAGCAAAGTTGACTCAAATGAAAAGCTGATTCAACCAAACCTATGCCTATAGCTTTTGCAAAAGAAAAATTTTCATTTCCACCCGCACAAACAATCATTTTGATCCTTATGAAATTTTACAAAAAATAATTCTACCTAAAAAGACTTAATTAAGAATTTTTAGATAAAATTATTTCTTATGGTTAAAGCAAAAAAACAATACGGACAAAATTTTTTAATCGATAAAAGCGTATTAGCAAAAATCATCCAAGCCATACCCAAAGAGATGAACAATATCATTGAGATTGGGCCTGGCTTAGGTGATTTAACGCAAGAACTTTTAAAAATTTCTCAAGTAAAAGCTTATGAAATCGATAATGATCTCATACCTATTTTAAAAAAGAAATTTCAAAAAGAACTTGAATGTGGAAAATTTAACTTGATCCATCAAGACGCAAGCGAAGCTTTTAATCCTAGTCTTGATGAAAAACCATATTTTTTGGTTGCAAATTTGCCTTATTATGTTGCAAGTCACATTATATTAAAAGCTTTAGAAGATAAAAATTGTCTAGGACTTATTGTAATGGTGCAAAAAGAAATGGCTGAAAAATTCTGCGCTAAAGAAGGAAATAGTGAGTTTTCTTCCTTAGGTGTTTTAAGTGCAATGATTTGCGAAAGAAAAATGCTTTTTGATGTTGATCCACAATGTTTTAATCCACCGCCAAAAGTTATGTCAGCGGTGATGAGTTTGATTAAAACTAAGGATTTTGATGAACTTTGCGAAATAGAAAATTTCAAAAATTTTCTAAAAGACTGTTTTAAAGCTCCTAGAAAACAACTCTTAGGAAATTTAAAAACATATAAAGCAAAAGTTTTAGAAGTTTTAAGCACTCTTGGCTTAAAAGAAAACATCAGACCACATGAAATTTGCGTTGATTCATACCTTAAAATTTATGACAAATTAAAGGATGAATATGGACGAAAACAAAGAGATAAATAAAAATGAACAAAATCCGAACTCAAATTCAAAAAACAATAAACGCTATAAATATAAAAATCGTAGAAAAAAATTAGCTGATTCTTTGCAAAATGAAAACGATACTCCAAAAATCGATCAAAATTCTAACAAGGAAAATTCTGAAAACTCAGAAAATAAAACTGAGAAAAAAAAGAAGAAAAATCGTAATCTTCCTTCAAAACTCACAGGCAATGAAGATTGGCAAATCGCTCTTGCAGAATGTATAGAAGCTAACCGTGTTTCACATGAAAACCGCTTACACCCCTTAAAATATAATAATTCTAGCGAACATAAAATCCGCATCACTCCTTTAGGAGGCTTAGGGGAAATTGGTGGAAATATCAGTGTTTTTGAAACTAATAAAGACGCAATTATAGTAGATATAGGTATGAGTTTTCCAGATGGGACTATGCATGGGGTAGATATTATCATCCCTGATTTTGACTATGTAAGAAAAATTAAAGATAAAATTCGCGGTATAGTGATCACTCATGCACACGAAGATCATATCGGTGCGGTGCCTTATTTCTTTAAAGAATTTCAATTTCCTATCTACGCTACACCTTTGGCTTTAGGAATGATTTCAAACAAATTTGAAGAACATGGCTTAAAAGCAGAACGCAAATGGTTTCGTCCTGTAGAAAAACGTAAAGTTTATGAAATAGGTGAATTTGATATAGAGTGGATCCACATCACGCATTCTATCATTGATGCTTCAGCACTTGCGATCAAAACAAAAGCAGGAACGATTATCCACACAGGTGATTTTAAAATTGATCAAACTCCAATCGATGGCTATCCAACAGACTTAGGACGTTTGGCACATTATGGAGAAGAAGGGGTTTTATGTCTTTTAAGCGATAGTACAAATTCGTACAAAGAAGGTTATACAAAAAGTGAAAGCTCCGTAGGGCCAACTTTTGATCAAATCTTTGCACGTACCAAAGGCAGGGTGATCATGAGCACTTTTAGTTCTAATATCCACCGCGTTTATCAAGCTATCACTTATGGTTTAAAATACGGTAGAAAAGTTTGTGTGATCGGTCGTTCTATGGAAAGAAATCTTTATACTACTATGGAATTAGGCTATATCAAACTTGATAGAAAAATTTTCATCGATGCTGATGAAGTAAGCAAATATAAAGACAATGAAGTGCTTATCGTAACTACAGGAAGTCAAGGTGAAACTATGAGTGCGCTTTATAGAATGGCAACAGATGAGCATAAATTTATAAAGATTAAGCCTACAGATCAAGTAATCATTTCAGCTAAAGCTATACCAGGAAATGAAGCAAGCGTTTCTGCAGTGCTTGACTATCTTTTAAAAGCAGGAGCTAAAGTAGCGTATCAAGAATTTAGTGAAATTCATGTAAGCGGACACGCTAGTATAGAAGAGCAAAAGCTTATGCTAACTCTTACTAAACCTAAATTTTTCTTACCGGTTCATGGGGAATACAACCATATCACCAAACACAAAGAAACAGCAATGAAGTGCGGTATCCCTGAAAGAAATATTTATCTTATGAGTGATGGCGATCAAGTAGAACTTTGCCAAAAATATGTCAAACGCATAAAAACCGTAAAAACAGGTAAAGTTTTTGTAGATAATCAAATCAACAAACAAATCGCCGATGATGTAGTTATAGATCGCCAAAAACTTGCAGATAGTGGTATAGTAGTTATTATCGCACAAATTGACAAAGCTACAAAAACACTGATCAACAAACCAAGAGTATTTAGCTATGGGCTAGTAGCTGACAAACACGACCATGCTTTTAGCAAAGATATGGCTGAAGTTTTAGGACAATTTTTCATCAATGTTAAAGATGAAGTACTCAATGATCCAAGATTTTTAGAAAATCAAATCCGCCAAGTTTTAAGAAAACACATCTTTAGAAAGATTAAAAAATACCCAACCATAGTTCCAACTATTTTTGTAATGTAAAAAAGGGCAAAAACGCCCTTTTTAAGGAAGATCAAATGAGAATTAATAAATTTATATCCCATAACACCCGCTATTCACGCCGTGAAGCCGATGAACTTATCAAACAAGGCTTAGTAAAAATAAACAACAAAATTGCCCTTTTAAGCGATGAAGTTAAATTTGATGATAAAGTTTTTGTTAAAGGTAAAAGAGTGCAAAAAAGAACGCAATTTAGCGTGATAATCTACCATAAACAAAAAGGTGAAATTGTCAGTAAAAAAGACGATCGTGGAAGAAAAACTATATATGATACCTTGCCAAGACAATTTAGTACTTGGCTTAGCGTAGGCAGGCTGGATTATGCAAGTGAAGGCTTACTTTTGCTTACAGATTCTCCTGTGATTGCCGATGCTTTAATGCATAGCGATTTAGAAAGAGAATACTACCTTAAAGTTAAAGGCACGGTGAGCAAACAAGTCATCGAAGCCATGCAAAATGGACTTGAGATTAAAAATGAAAAAAAAGGCGCGCATGCAAAAACTAAAATTACCTCTATGAGTTTTGCTCCTTTTATAGACTTTGAAATTTTTGGATCAAGTGGAGGCTATACTAAGCTTAGAGTGGTTATAAATGAAGGTAAAAATAGAGAGCTTAGACGCTTTTTTGGACATTTTGATCTTGAGGTTATGGATCTTAAGCGTGTTGCTTTTGGGGCTTTAGATCTTGGTATGTTAAAGGCGGGAAAACACCGTTATTTAGAAAATGGCGAATATGAAAAATTAAGAGATTTTTTGAAATTTAATGAAATAAGATATTGATCATTATATACAAAAATTTAAAAAATAATGATAATTTTTAAATTCTAAAAATTCTATTATTATCCTTTTTAAAAGGAAAATAATAGAAAAATTTCATCAAATTCCTTGACTTTGAAAACAAGATTTTATATACTCTCATTTCAATTTTTATAAATTGGTTAGTTTTTAACTAACGAGTTCTTTTTAAAGGAAATATTATGGAAAGAATTAGGCTTAAGCTAAAAGCTTATGACCATCGAGTACTAGACAGAACAGTTGCAGCAATCGTAGAAGCTGTTAAAAGAACAGGTGCGGATATCAGAGGTCCGATACCAATGCCTACTAAAATCAAACGCTATACAGTTTTAAAATCTCCACACATTAACAAAGATTCTCGTGAGCAGTTTGAGATAAGAATTCACGCGCGTATGCTAGATATAGTAGCAGCGACTCCAGATACAGTTGATTCTTTAACTAAGCTTGATTTAGCGCCAGAAGTAAGCGTTGAAGTAAGAGCTATGGGTAAGTAAGGATAAGATATGGAATATATTGTAGAAAAAATCGGAATGAGCAGAACAATTACTAATCCAAGTATCGCTGTAACTTTACTAAGAGTTGTAAATGCAAAAGTATGTGAAGTTGAAGGCGGAAAGGCTTTAGTAGCATATCCAAAAGGTAAAGCAAGTAATAAATGTGTCGCAGGACAACAAAAAAAGTATAATCTTTCTGCAGAATACAATAGATTTGCGACTTTAGAAGTAGCAAATACTGAAGCAGGAGATTTAGATGAAACTCCATTAAATGAAGCAAAAATTTTAAAAGTAAGCTTTAACACTAAAGGTAGAGGTTATAGCGGTGTTATGAAAAGACATAACTTCGCAGGGGGTCCAGCAAGTCATGGTTCGAGATTTCATAGACGCCACGGATCTATTGGTAATAGAGAATGGCCAGGTCGTGTTCAACCAGGTATGAAAATGGCAGGACATTATGGAAATACTAAAGTAACCGTTAAAAACGAAGTTGTATCTTATGATGCTGAAAACAAAATTTTAGTAGTTAAGGGTGCAGTACCAGGTTATAATGGTGCTATGGGTAAAATAAGGATTGCAAAATGAGTAAAGTAGTTGTTTTAAATGATAAGTTAGAAAAAGCAGGTGAACTTGATTTGCCTTCAAAATATGCGGAAGTAAATCCACACAATCTTTACTTATATGTAAAATCTTACCTTGCAAGTTTAAGAGCAAATACAGCTCATGCTAAAGGTAGAAGTGATGTAAGTGGTGGTGGTAAAAAACCTTGGAGACAAAAAGGTCGTGGCGGTGCTAGAGCGGGTTCAACAAGAACTAACGTTTGGGTAGGTGGCGCGGTTGCTTTTGGCCCAACAAATGAAAGAAACTACTTTCAAAAAGTAAATAAAAAACAAAAAAGATTGGCGCTTGAAAGAGCTTTAGCAGATAAAGCAGCTAAAGGTGCGTTATTTACTGCTGATTCTTTGGTTATTGAAAGTGGCAAAACAAAAGATGCAAACGCTGTGATTAAAAAACTTGGCGTCAAAGATGCTTTAATCGTTAAAGATTTACTAGATGAAAAAACACTTTTAGCTTACAGAAATTTAGCAAATTGCTATGTAGTTGATGTAACTGAAGTAAATGCTTATTTAGTATCTGTATTTAATGCTGTTATCATAGAAAAATCAGCATTAGAATCTATTACAAAAGAGGGATAATTATGGCAGATATTACTGATATAAAGACTATACTTTACACAGAAAAAAGTTTGAATTTGCAAGAGCAAGGTGTCGTAGTTATTCAAACTTCACCAAAAATGACTAAAACAGGCTTGAAAGCGGTTTTAAAAGAGTATTTTGGTGTAACTCCAAAAAGTATCAATTCTTTAAGAATGGATGGAAAAGTTAAGCGTTTTAGAGGTCGTTTAGGTCAAAGAAACGATTATAAAAAATTCTATGTTAAGCTACCTGAAGGTGTTAGCTTAGAAAATACGGAGGCTTAAGATGGCAATTAAAACTTATAAACCATATACTCCAAGTAGAAGATATATCACAGGTTTAAGTTCTGAAGATATTACAGCTAAACCAAGTGTACGCTCACTACTTGTTAAACTTCCAGCACACGCGGGTCGTAACAGCTATGGAAGAATTACAAGTCGTCATAAAGAAGCGGGTGCTAAAAAACTTTACAGAATTATTGATTTTAAACGTCGTAAATTCGGTATAGAAGGTAAAGTAGAAGCAATCGAGTATGATCCATATAGAAATTGTAGAATTGCTTTGATTGCTTATAAAGATGGGGAAAAAAGATATATTCTTCAACCACGTGGATTAAGCGTTGGCGATATTGTTGCAGCTGCTGAAAGCGGACTTGATATTAAACCAGGTAATGCAATGAAACTTAAAAACATTCCTGTGGGTACTATTGTTCATAATGTTGAGTTAAAGCCAGGCAAAGGCGGTCAAATGATCCGTTCTGCAGGTGCTTATGCACAACTTATGGGTAAAGAAGAAAAATATGTTATCTTAAGACTTGCAAGTGGCGAAATGAGACAAGTTTTAGCTGAATGTATGGCAAGTATCGGCGAAGTTGGAAATGAAGAATGGGCTAATGTAACTATCGGTAAAGCAGGTAGAAATCGCCATAGAGGTATCCGTCCACAAACTCGTGGTTCTGCTATGAACCCAGTAGATCACCCGCACGGTGGGGGTGAAGGTAAGAAAAATTCAGGCCGTCATCCAGTAACTCCATGGGGTAAACCAACTAAAGGTGCGAAAACTCGTCGTAAAAAAGCTAGCGATAAGCTAATAATTTCAAGAAGAAAAGGAAAGTAAGATGGCTAGATCACTAAAAAAAGGTCCTTTTGTTGATGATCATGTAATGAAAAAAGTCATCGCTGCTAAAAAGGCTAATGATAATAAACCAATTAAAACTTGGTCAAGAAGAAGCACAATTACTCCTGATATGATAGGACTTACATTTAATGTTCATAATGGTAAAAGCTTTATTCCAGTTTATATTACTGAAAATCATATCGGTTATAAGCTTGGTGAATTTGCTCCAACACGCACATTTAAAGGGCATAAAGGCTCTGTGCAAAAGAAAATTGGTAAGTAAGGGATAAGATATGAGTAAAGCATTAATTAAATTCATAAGATTATCTCCAACTAAAGCAAGATTGATTGCTAGGGAAGTTCAGGGGATGAATGCAGAATTAGCTATGGCTAGTTTAAAATTTATGCCAAATAAAGGTGCAAAATATATCGCAAACGCAATTTCAAGTGCAGTAGCAAATGGTGGCTTTGAAGCAAACGAAGTGATTGTAAAAAGTTGTCGCGTGGATGCAGCTGCGGTGTTAAAAAGATTTAGACCAAGAGCTAGAGGAAGTGCAAGTCGTATTAGAAAACCAACTTCACATATTTTAGTAGAAGTGGCAAAAGCAGAAGTGAAAGCTGAAGAGAAAAAAACAGTAGCTAAAAAAACTACTACAACAAAAGCTCCAGCTAAAAAAACAACAAGCACTAAAAAAGCAACAGCGAAAAAGGAAAGCTAATGGGACAAAAAGTTAATCCAATTGGTCTAAGACTAGGAATCAATAGAAACTGGGAATCAAGATGGTTTCCAACTAAAGCAAATTTAGTAGAAAATATCGGTGAAGATTACAAAATTAGAGCTTTCTTAAAAAGAAAACTTTATTATGCAGGAATTAGCCAAATTTTAGTAGAAAGAACTGCTAAAAAACTTCGCGTTACTGTAGTTGCTGCAAGACCAGGTATCATCATCGGTAAAAAAGGTAGTGATGTTGATAATTTAAGAAAAGAATTGCAAGATTTAATCGGTAAAGATGTAAATATCAATATCAAAGAAGAAAGAAAAGCAGGAGCTTCAGCTCAACTTGCTGCTGAAAGTGTTGCAACTCAACTTGAAAAAAGAATTGCTTTTAGAAGAGCAATGAAAAAAGTAATTCAAGGCGCGCAAAAAGCAGGTGCTAAAGGGATTAAAGTTTCAGTTTCTGGTCGTTTAGGCGGTGCTGAAATGGCAAGAACAGAATGGTATCTTGAAGGACGCGTTCCACTTCATACTTTAAGAGCAAAAATCGATTATGGTTTTGCAGAAGCTAGAACTACTTATGGAAACATAGGGGTTAAAGTATGGATCTTTAAAGGTGAGGTATTACACAAAGGTATGCAACCTGAAAAAACTGAAGAAAGTGCTCCAGCTAAAAAGCCAAGACGCACAAGAAGGGGTAAATAATCATGTTAATGCCAAAAAGAACTAAATATCGCAAAATGATGAAAGGGCGTAACAGAGGTTATGCTAATCGTGGAACAGAATTTACTTTTGGTGAATTTGCATTAAAAGCAACTGAAGCAGGACGCATTAACTCACGCCAAATCGAAGCAGCGCGTATTGCTTTAACTCGTTTTGTTAAAAGACAAGGAAAAACTTGGATTAGAGTTTTCCCAGATAAGCCTTTGACAAAAAAACCTTTAGAAACTCGTATGGGTAAAGGTAAAGGTGCTGTTGAGGAATGGGTAATGAATATCAAGCCAGGCCGTATCATTTATGAAATGGCAGGAGTAAGCGAAGAAATGGCAAGAGAAGCATTGACTTTAGCTATGCATAAACTTCCATTTAAAACTAAGTTTGTTACAAGAGAGAGCCAAAATGAAATATACTGAGATTAAAGATAAAACAGCAGCTGAGCTTGCAACAATGCTAAAAGAAAAAAAGGTGCTTTTATTCACTTTAAAACAAAAGCTAAAAACAATGCAACTTACTAATCCAAAAGAGATTAGCCAAGTAAAAAAAGACATTGCTAGAATAAATACAGCAATTAACGCTTTAAGATAAGGATAGAAAATGGCATTTAAAAGAGAAATTCAAGGCGTTGTTGTTAAAATCGCTGGTGAAAAAACCGCAAGTGTTTTGGTTGAAAGAAAAGTGGTTCATCCAAGATATAGAAAAATTGTTAAACGCTTTAAAAAATATCTAATTCATGATGAGAGAAATGAAGTTAAAGTGGGTGATACTGTTGTTGCAGTAGAATGCAGACCACTTTCAAAAAGAAAATCATTTCGCTTAAAATCTGTATTAGCTACAGGAGTTGAGTAATGATTCAAAGTTTTACAAGACTTGCAGTTGCTGATAATAGCGGCGCAAAAGAATTAATGTGTATCAAGGTTTTAGGGGGTAGCAAAAGAAGATACGCTACCGTAGGTGATGTAATCGTTGCATCTGTTAAAAAAGCTTTACCAAATGGAAAAGTTAAAAAAGGTCAAGTGGTAAAAGCGGTTATCGTTAGAACTAAAAAAGAAATTCATAGAGATAATGGTTCTTTGATTCGTTTTGATGAAAATGCTGCGGTTATTCTTGACAACAAAAGAGAGCCTATCGGAACTCGTATCTTTGGGCCAGTGGGCAGAGAAGTTAGATATGGTGGCTTTATGAAAATCGTTTCACTAGCACCGGAGGTATTATAATGGCGGTTAAATTAAAAATCAAAAAAGGTGATAGCGTTAAGGTTATCACAGGCGATGATAAAGGTAAAACAGGTAAAGTTTTAGCGGTATATCCAAAAACACTTAAAGTGGTAGTTGAAGGATGTAAAATCGCTAAAAAAGCTATTAAGCCGAGTGAGAAAAACCCAAATGGTGGTTTTATCAATAAAGAAATGCCAATGGATATTTCCAATGTGGCAAAAGTTCAGGAGTAAGCGATGATGAGATTAAAAGAAAAATATAATCAAAGCATTAAACCTGCATTGGTTAAAGAATTTGATATTAAAAATCCTATGCTTATCCCTGTGATCGAAAAAGTAGTTATCAGCGTAGGTGCTGGTGAGTTGGCTAAAGATCAAAAAGTATTGCAAAATGTTGCAGATACTATTTCTTTAATTGCAGGACAAAAGGCTGTAATTACTAAAGCTAAAAAATCAGTTGCAGGATTTAAAGTTCGCGAAGGTTTTCCTGTGGGTGTAATGGTAACTTTAAGAAAAGAAAATATGTATGCTTTTCTTGATAAATTAATTTCTATTGCTTTGCCAAGAGTGAAAGACTTTAGAGGTTTAAGTAGAGATGGTTTTGATGGACGCGGAAACTATAACTTCGGTCTTGATGAGCAGTTGATGTTCCCAGAAGTGGAGTATGATAAAATTTTAAGAACTCATGGTATGAATATTTCTATAGTTACAACAGCACAAAATGACAAACAGGCACAAAAGTTATTAGAACTTATCGGTGTGCCATTTACAAAAGGAAAGTAAGATGGCTAAAAAATCAATGATTGCAAAAGCGGCACGCAAGCCTAAATTTAAGGTTAGAGCTTATACGAGATGCCAAATTTGTGGGCGTCCGCATTCGGTTTATAGAGATTTTGGAATTTGCAGAGTTTGCTTAAGAAAAATGGGCAATGAAGGTTTGATTCCAGGTCTTAAGAAAGCAAGTTGGTAAGGATAAAATATGATAAATGATATTATTTCAGATTCACTCACTCGTATCAGAAATGCAGGAATGAGAAAGCTTGAAACAACCAAGCTTTTACATTCTAAAGTTGTAGAAGCTTTAGTTGGAATTTTTCAAGCTAAGGGCTATATTGAGAGTTTTAACGTTATTGAAGAAGATAAAAAGAAATTTATCAATGTAGTTTTAAAATACGATGAAAAAGGTAAGAGTGTTATCAATGAGCTTAAAAGAATTTCTAAGCCCGGTCGTCGTGTTTATAAAGGTAAAGATGAAATCAAGCGTTTTAAAAATGGTTATGGTACTATTGTAGTTAGCACAAGTCGTGGCGTTTTGGCTAATGATGAAGCTTATAAAGCAGGTGTTGGCGGCGAAATTTTATGTACTATTTGGTAAAAAATCTGCTTTTTATGGCATTGGGTATCCATTCTTTTAAAAAAGTAGAAATATCCTAGACAAATAAAAAGGAAAAATATGTCTCGTATAGGTAAACAACCGATTGCTATTCCAGCAGGAGTAGAAGTAAAATTAGAAGGAAATTTGCTTAAATTTAAAAAAGGAAATTTGGCAAAAGAACTTGATACTAAAGCAAATGTAAATGTTGAGATTAAAGATAATAATATTCTTTTTTCTCCAAAAGGTGAAGATAGACAAAGTAGAGCTTATTGGGGAACTTACAGAGCTTTAGCTTACAATATCGTTGTAGGTTTAACTCAAGGTTTTTCAAAAACTCTTGAAATCAATGGAGTTGGTTATAAAGCAGCTTTAAAAGGTAAAGTTTTAGAACTAAGCCTTGGTTTTTCTCATCCTATTAATTATGATATTCCAGAAGGAATTGAAATTGTAGTGGATAAAAATACTATTGCAGTTAAAGGAAGTGATAAACAAGTTGTAGGTCAAGTTGCTGCTCAAATTCGTGAATTTAGACCACCAGAGCCATATAAAGGAAAAGGCGTTAAGTATTCTGATGAACGCATTATCCGCAAAGCTGGTAAGACATCTAAGAAGTAAGGGTAGAATATGAGAGCAAATGTATTAAAAAGAAAACTAACTTTAAGAATCAAAAGAAAAAAAAGAATTAGAGCGAAAATTTCAGGTTGTGAAAATTTTCCAAGAATTTCTGTATTTAAATCGAACAGAACTCTATATATCCAAGCGATTGATGATGCAAAAGCTGTAACTTTAGCAGCAGTTGATGGACGCAAACTTGGCGTTAAAGCAAATAAAGAAGGCGCTAAAAAAATCGCTGCTGAATTTGCTAAAACTTTAAAAGCTAAAAAGATAGAACAAGCTGTTTTTGATAGAAATGGTTATGTATATCATGGTGTTATTGCAGTTTTGGCTGAATCTTTAAGAGAAAATGGCATTAGGCTATAAGGGGTAAATCGATGGAAAAATATAATAGAGAAGAATTTGAAGAAGTAATCGTCGATATCGGCAGAGTTACTAAGGTTGTTAAAGGTGGTAGAAGATTTAGATTTACTGCTTTAGTTATCGTTGGAAACCGCAAAGGTTTAGTAGGTGTTGGTTATGGTAAGGCTAAGGAAGTTCCAGATGCTATCCGTAAAGCTGTTGACGATGCGTTTAAAAATATCGTTGAAGTTAAAACTAAAGGCTCAACTATCGCTCACGATGTAGAGGTAAAATATAATGCAAGTAGAATTTTACTTAAACCAGCTAGTGAAGGTACAGGAGTTATCGCAGGTGGTTCTACACGCCCTATCGTGGAACTTGCAGGTATTAAAGACATCTTAACCAAGTCTTTGGGTTCAAATAATTCAGCTAATGTGGTTCGTGCTACAATCAAAGCTTTAACAATGTTAAAAGGATAAGAAGATGAATTTAACAAAAGCAGCGGGTTCAACGCATAAAACTAAAAGAATTGGTCGTGGTCAAGGTTCTGGCATGGGTAAGACTGCTACTAAAGGGGGTAAAGGTCAAACTGCTAGAAAAGGCTATAATGAAAAAAGAGGTTTTGAAGGGGGTCAACAACCACTTCAAAGAAGACTACCAAAAGTAGGTTTTACTTCTAAAATTCAAAAACCTTATGTAATCAATGTTGAAAAAATCACAGCTGTAAAAGAGCTTAATGAAATTACATTTGAGAGCATTAAAAGTGTTCACAAAATTTCAAAATCTGTGAATAAAATCAAATTAATTGGTGCAAGTGCAAAAGACTTAGTATCAAAAATCAAAGACGAGAATATTAGCGTCACCGGATCAAAATAATGAATAGAGCATTGACGAATAAGATTTTAATCACCTTAGCATTTTTGTTTGCTTATAGGGTTCTGGCTTATGTGCCAGTTCCTGGCGTCAATGCTGATGTGATTGCGGAATTTTTTAATAACAATCAAAACAATGCTTTGGGTTTATTTAATGTTTTTAGTGGTGGAGCGGCTGAACGCTTTTCTATCATTTCTTTAGGTATTATGCCTTATATTACTGCTTCTATTATTATGGAGCTTCTTGCAGCAACTTTTCCAAATATTGGTAAGATGAAAAAAGAGCGTGATAGTATGCAAAAATATATGCAAATTATCCGTTATGCGACTATTGTGATTACTTTGGTTCAAAGTATAGGCGTTGCTATAGGTTTGCAAAGCTTACATGGTCGTGGTGGCGCAGGGGCTATAATGGTGGAAGATTTAAATATGTTTATCGCACTTTGTGCTATTTCTATGCTTGCAGGAACTATGCTTTTAATGTGGCTTGGCGAACAAATTACACAAAGAGGTATAGGAAATGGTATTTCTTTAATCATTTTTGCAGGTATTGTTTCAGGTATTCCAAGAGCGATTTCAGGAACTGTAGGACAAATTAATTCAGGTGAGATGAATTTCTTAACCGCTTTTGCAATTTTTGCTTTGATTTTAATCACTATAGGCGTGATTATTTATGTAGAACTTGGAGAAAGAAGAATTCCTATTTCTTATTCTCGTAAAGTTGTAATGCAAAATCAAAACAAACGCATTATGAATTATATTCCTATTAAACTCAATCTTAGTGGAGTTATTCCACCGATTTTTGCTAGTGCGATTTTGATGTTTCCAACAACGATTTTACAAACTAGTACAAATCCTTATCTACAAGCCATTAATGACTTTTTAAATCCAAATGGTTATTTGTTTCATGTTTTAACTTTCTTGTTTGTAATTTTCTTTGCTTATTTTTATGCTTCTATTGTATTTAACGCTAAAGACATAGCAGAAAATTTGAAAAAGCAAGGCGGTTTTATCCCTGGAATTCGTCCAGGTGAAGGAACTTCAAATTATCTTAATGAAGTGGCTTCTCGTTTAACTTTATCAGGTTCTATTTATTTAGGGCTTGTTGCAACCTTGCCTTGGGTTTTGGTGAAATTTATGGGTGTGCCTTTTCATTTTGGCGGTACTTCTGTACTTATTGTAGTTCAAGTAGCGCTTGATACAATGAGAAAAATTGAAGCTCAAATTTATATGAGTAAATACCAAACTTTAAGTGCAGTAGGTTTGTAATAAATAAAATTAGCAAGATTTTTCTTGCTAATTTATCCTAGGTTTTTGCTTTAAAAATAAAAACACAATGCACACTATAAAAATTACTATTGACCATATTAAAAAAGCATCTACAAGACCCATTTTCCTAACGATAGGTTGAGAGATAATAGGACTTAAAAATTGTCCTAAAAATATACAACTTGCTAAAATTCCATAAGCCCTAGCGCGAGCATTTTCAGGACAGATTGAAAAAAGATAAGCCGTATTATTTACAAGCATAATACCTCCGCCCATTCCAAGCAAAGCTAAGGCGATTAAAACTGTGAAAAAGCTATCTACTAAAAAAAGCAGCAAAAAAGAACAAGATACGATAAAAAGAGTTAAAACATAGATAGTTTTAATACTTAAGAATTTTATAATATATCTATAGCTTAGAGAGAAAAAACCATAATATAGTGCAGACACAGACATCGAAATACCTATATATTTAGGGTCCAATCTTAAATGTTCTTCTATATAGTAAGGAAGTTGAGTTGGCGAAATATAATAAACTACCATGATAAAAAAACCTATAAAATAGATAGGGAAAAATTGCCAATAATTTGTTTTTGCTTCTATTTTTGTATGATTATAGAATTTAAATTTTCTAGGTTCAAAAAGATAAATGATAGCCATTAAGGTAATTAAAATTCCAAGTCCATACACCAAAAAAGGATAACGCCAAGAATAACTTGAAACAAATCCCGCAATAGAAATAAAAATAGCACCCCCTACCGCACAAAAAAATCCTTGAAGACTTAAAGCATTTTCTCTGCGATTAAAGCCACCGCGACTATAATAATCTCCAAGTAAAGCCGAAGCGCCTGTCATTATAAAAGCAGTTGCCATACCAAAAATAGCTCTTGAAGTCAGTATAGCATAAATATCATTTAAGAAAAAGCCACTTACTCCAGAAATAGTCCAAACCACCATAGCTGGAAGAATGAATTTTAATTTGCCAAATTTATCCATTAAAATACCAGCGAATGGAGATAAAATGACAACAAAAATAGCAGGAATGGTTAAAACTAAGCGAACAAGTATATCAAGATGAGCTAATGTGAAACTTGAAGCAAGAGTAGCACCACTTTGGGTTAAAAGTTCTTCAAAATGTCTGTTGATAGCAGGTAGAGCAGATGAAATGACTACACTTCCTAGCATAGTCATAGCGGCCATAGAAAACACAGCTGCTTTAAATCCGGATTTTTCGGTAATTTGAATTATTTTTTTATCCATTTTTGTATCATTTGGATGAAATTTATAAGTTTTGCTATTCATAATTTTTACCTTTTTTATTTTATTATACTCCAAAAATTATGATTTGTATTTAAAATTACTTAAAATTATATTTTATTTATTTTGTTATGATAGTTTTGTTTTTAAAATATATTTTATAAGTAGAATTTTAAATAATTTTAGCTAAATTCAGCTTTTTATTTAACAAGGGTGTAAAATGAAGAAAAATTTAATCATAGTAGAATCTCCTGCAAAAGCTAAAACCATAGGAAATTTTTTGGGAAAAGATTATGAAGTGATTGCTTCTAAAGGACATATTAGAGATTTACCTAAATCAAGCTTTGGGATTAAAATAGAAGATGATGAATTTATCCCTGAGTATAGAATCACAAGCGATCATAGCGCCTTAGTTAAAGAACTTAAAAGCAAAGCCAAAGATGCCAAAGAAGTCTATCTTGCAACGGATGAGGATAGAGAAGGAGAAGCCATAGCTTATCATATTGCAAAAGCTATAGGAAAAGATGAAAACACCTTGCCACGCATCGTTTTCCATGAAATTACTAAAAGTGCTATAGAAAATGCTTTAAAAAATCCAAGAAAATTAGATATGCACTCTGTAAATGCCCAACAAACTAGACGCCTTTTAGATCGCATTGTAGGATATAAACTCAGCCCCTTATTGGGGCAAAAAATTCAAAGAGGACTTAGCGCAGGGCGTGTTCAAAGTGCGGCTTTAAAGATCATAGTCGATCGTGAAAAAGAAATTCGTGCCTTTGTACCACTGGAATATTTTAGCATAGATATGATTTTTCAAAAAGATTTGGATGCAGAACTAGTTGAGTTTGACAAAGCTAAGATAGAAAAACTTACCATTATCAACAAAGATCGTGCCAAACTTGTACTGGAAGCTTGCAAAAATGAAGCTTATACTATAAGTGACATTGAAAGCAAAGAAAGAAAAATCGCTCCACCACCTCCTTTTATGACTTCAACTTTACAGCAAAGTGCTAGCAATCGCCTTGGTTTTAACCCTAAAAAAACCATGATGATAGCTCAAAAACTCTATGAAGGAGTAAATACTCACGAGGGCGTGATGGGGGTTATTACCTACATGAGAACTGATAGTTTAAATTTGGCCAAAGAAGCTATAGAAAATGCAAGAAAATTCATACAAGCAAATTTTGGCCAAGATTATCTTCCAAGCAAAGCAAATGTATATACTACAAAGGCCAAAGGTGCTCAAGAAGCCCATGAAGCTATACGTCCTACAAATTTAAGTTTTACCCCAGAAATTGCGGCCAAATTTTTAGACAAAGATGAGTTAAAACTTTACACACTTATTTACAATCGCTTTTTAGCCTGTCAGATGAATCCTGCTATTTCTCAAACTCAAAATGTGTTTGTAAAAAATGATAGAGCAGTTTTTAAAATAAGCGGTAGAAAAATCCTTTTTGATGGATATTATAAAGTTTATGGCGATATGGATAAGGATAAAATTTTACCAAATCTTAAAATAGGTGAAAATTTAAAAATACAAAATTTAGAAATGAGCTCACATTTTACCGAACCGCCTTCAAGGTATTCAGAAGCAGGCCTTGTAAAAAAACTTGAAAGTTTGGGTATAGGTCGCCCTTCTACTTATGCGCCAACTATTTCTATACTTACAAGCCGTGATTATGTAAAAATAGACAAAAAACAACTCATTCCTAGTGAAATCGCTTTTAATGTAACCGAAGTGCTTGAGAAAAATTTTAGCGATATAGTAGATAGTAAATTTACTTCAAACCTTGAAAACACCTTAGATGAAATCGCTGAAGATAAGGCAGATTGGCAAGAAACTTTAAAAGAATTTTACTATCCTTTTATGAGAAAAATCGAAGAAGGAAAAACAAAAATTGCTAGTCAAAAAACTGTCACAAAACTAGGTGAAAGTTGTCCTGATTGTGGCGGGGAACTTGCTATTAGAAAAGGGCGTTTTGGAGAATTTGTAGCGTGTTTAAATTTCCCAAAATGCAAGTATTCAAGAAATTTAAAAAGTGAAAGTAAAAATGAAAGCGAAAACACAGCCGCAAAAGCCAAAGCCAATGGTACAGGTATTACTTGTCCAAGTTGTCAAAAAGGTGAAATCGTAGAACGCTTTTCAAAACGCGGTAAATTTTATGGTTGTAGTGCTTATCCAAAATGCAATTTTATAAGCAAATACAAACCAAGTGAAGAAAAATGCGAAGAGTGTGGCGAAACTTTAGTGATAAAAGAGCTTAAAAAAGGTACATTCTTAGAATGCTTAAAGTGCAAAATCAAAAAAGAAATGAAGGATTAGAATGCAAATCATGCTTTGTGCTATTTCAAATATAGCGAGTGGAAATTGTTCAGAAGACTGTAAATACTGTACCCAAAGTGCCCATGTAAAAACAGATATTCAAAAATATCGTCGTAAAGAACTTTCACAAATCGTTTTAGAAGCAAAAATGGCAAAGAAAAATGAAGCCTTGGGTTTTTGTTTGGTTACAGCAGGACTTGGGCTTGATGATGAAAAGCTTGAGTATGTTTGCGAAGCTGCTAAGGCCGTGCAAAAAGAAGTGCCTAACTTGCTTTTAATTGCCTGTAATGGCATGGCAAGCGTGGAACAACTCAAAGAACTTAAAAAAGCAGGAATTTTTTCTTATAATCACAATCTTGAAACTTCTAAGGAATTTTTTCCGCAAATTTGCACCACGCATACTTGGGAAAGTAGATTTCAAACCAATTTAAACGCTAAAGAAGCAGGGCTTATGCTTTGTTGTGGTGGAATCTATGGTATGGGTGAGAGTGAAGAAGATAGGCTAAGTTTTAGAAAATCTTTGCAAGAATTACAACCTTTTTCAACGCCTATTAATTTTTTTATAGCAAATGAAAATTTAAAACTACAAGTTCCAAGACTTAGCGCTGATGAAGCCTTAAAAATTGTTCGTGATACCAAAGAGGCTTTACCGCAAAGCGTGGTAATGGTAGCAGGTGGGCGTGAAGTGGTATTACGAGAAAGACAATATGAAATTTTTCAAGCAGGTGCTGGGGCTATTGTTATAGGGGATTATTTAACCACTAAAGGTGAAGAACCAAGTCAAGATATAATAAAATTAAAAGAAATGGGATTTACTTTTGCATCAGAGTGTCATTGATACACAGGCTTTAATTGATTTAAAAATTCTTATTGTTATAGCTTTATGCTTACTTTTTTCTCCGCATATTGCAAAAATTTTACGCTTGCCTCTTTCGGCTACTGAAATTATTTTAGGGGCAATAATAGCGTATTTTGGTTTCATAGGAAAAAGTGAAAATTTTGCACTTTTAGCCAATGTAGGTTTTTATTATCTAATGTTTATAGCGGGCATGGAGGTAAATTTAAGAGCCTTTTTTAATATGGATAAAGAAGTTGTCAAAAAAAGTTTTTTTTATATTTTTTTACTTTACGCTTTATCTTCTTTTATAGTATGGATTTTTGGACTTTCTTTAGTATTTATTATCATTATACCTGTGATGAGTGTAGGGCTTTTATCTTTACTTTTTAAGGATTTTGGAAAAGAGTGTTATTGGCTAAATATTGCTATGATAGTAGCTACTTTAGCTGAGGTGATTTCTATTGTGCTTTTGACTATAGCGGGAGCTTTTTTGCGCGAAGGAACAGGTATTATTGATGTAGCGCAAAGTATTTTATATCTTAATATCTTTTTGGGACTTTGTTTGCTCGGATTTAAAATGCTTGGTGTGCTTTTTTGGTGGTATCCTCAGCTTAAAGTTGTGCTTATGCCATGGGAAGATAAAAATGAAAAAGATATAAGATTTTGTATGGCCATTTTTATACTGATTATTGTTGCTATGGTTATTACAAAACTTGAAATCGTTCTTGGCTCTTTTATAGCAGGTTCATTTATAGCTACTTTTTTTGATCATAAAAAAGATCTTGAGCACAAGCTTTCTACTTTTGGACACGGGTTTTTGATCCCTATTTTTTTTATCCATATAGGCTCAACCTTTGATCTTAAAATGATTTTAGATTATAAAATCGTTTTACAAGCATTTTTACTTATGTTTGTTATGGTGGGTTTAAGAATTTTATGTGCAAGTGTTTTTTTAAAAAGAATTGGTTTTAAAAATATGATTTTATTTGGTCTTAGTCATTCTATGCCTTTAACCTTGCTTATAGCAACAGCTACTCTGGGTTATTCGGGCAAGGTTATTGATGAGAAGCTTTATTCAGCACTTATTTTAACAGCGTTATTTGAGGCTATTATTGTTATGAGTATGATTAAATTTCTTTCTAATTCTAAAAAATGAAAGTTACTTTTTTACTCAAAAAAGCAAACAAAATCTTAAAAATTCAATAATAAAAAAACTCATAATCGTCCTTTTTTGTTAGAATTAATAAAAGTAACAATAAAAGGAGCGAAAATGTCAAATTCCGTTACTATAACCGATAATAGAAATGGAAAAAGCTATGAATTTCCTATATATGATGGTACAACTGGGCCAAGCGTTGTAGATATGTCAAGTTTTTATAAACAAACAGGAATGTTTTCTTATGATGAGGGCTTAACTTCTACAGCTACTTGTAAATCAAAAATCACTTATATTGATGGAGAAAACGGAATTTTAATGCACCGTGGCTATCCTATAGAGTGGCTTGCTGAAAACAAACTTTATTTAGATGTGGTTCATCTTTTACTTTATAAAGAATTACCTGATGCTACGCGTCTTGAAGCGTTTCGTTATGAAATGAAAAAGCGTTCTTTTATCCATGAAGGTATGCATCGTCTTTTTGATTCTTTCCCTGATAATGCTCATCCTATGGCAGTTTTACAAGGTGCTGTTTCATCGCTTAGTGCTTTTTATCCTGATCATTTAAATATGAACGTAAAAGAAGAATATATGGAAATGGCAGCTAGAATAGTAGCTAAAATCCCTACTATAGTCGCCACCGCTTATAGATATAAACATGGCTTTCCTATGGCTTATCCAAATTTAGATCGTGGTTTTACAGAAAATTTCTTATATATGTTAAGAACTTATCCTTACGATCATGTAGAGCTTAAACCTATAGAGGTAAAAGCACTTGATACAGTTTTTATGCTTCATGCAGATCATGAGCAAAATGCTTCAACTTCAACGGTTCGTGCTGTGGGTTCAACTCATGCTCATCCTTATGCCTGTATAGCAGCAGGTATTGGCGCACTTTGGGGTCATGCACATGGTGGAGCTAATGAAGGTGTTATTAGAATGCTTGAGCAAATAGGTAGTGTTGATAGGGTAGATGAATTCATCAAAAGGGCTAAGGATAAAAACGATCCTTTCCGTTTGATGGGCTTTGGGCATAGGGTTTATAAAAATTTTGATCCTAGAGCAAAAGTGCTTAAAAAACTTCGTGATCAACTTATTGATGAGTTGGATATTGATACCAATCTTATTAAAGTAGCAACGCGTATAGAAGAGATTGCTTTAAGCGATGATTATTTTGTTCAAAGAGGGCTATATCCGAATGTTGATTTTCATAGCGGACTTATTTTAAAAGCCTTAGGTATTCCAAATGAAATGTTTGCTACTTTATTTGTTATAGGACGCACCCCAGGATGGATAGCTCAGTGGATAGAACAAAAAGAGCAAGAAAGTCTTAAAATAGTCCGTCCAAGACAACTTTATTTGGGTGAAACTAGTAAAATTTAATTAAAAATTTTTGTGGAAATTAAAAATTCCACAAAATCTTCTTGTATAATTTTAAAAATCTTATAGAAAGTTTATAATCATGCTTAATCTTGATAAATTTTTAGAAATTGCTATAAATGCTAGCAATCAAGCTTCTAAGGCTATTTTAGAAGAGAGAAAAAATTTCAAAACTTGGGAAAAAGAAGATAAAAGCCCGCTTACATCAGCAGATCTTGCTTCTAATAAAATTTTAAATGATATTTTAGGTTTTACGGATATTAAAATTTTATCAGAAGAAAAATTACTCAGCAAAGAAGAATGTGAAGAATTAAAAACTTTTTGGCTTATTGATCCTCTTGATGGAACAAGTGGTTTTTTAAAAGGCAGTGATGAATTTTGTATTATGATAAGTTTGGTTCATGACAATCGCCCTGTTTTATCGCTTATACAAAATCCATCAAAAGGTGATATGTTCTATGCTCATGCAAAAACTAAGGTTTATAAAAATGATAAACCTTTGCAAATTGACCAGCAAGAATACGAGAAAAATAAATATAAAGCCTTATTGAGTGTTAATCATCTTAGCAAAGAAGATGAAGACTTTGCAAAAGAGCATCAATTAAAAGCTATTAATATAGGCTCTGGATTGAAATTTTGTGCTATTTTAGAAGCTAAGGCAGGAGTTTATAAAAGATTTGAAAAGCTTAATATTTGGGATATTGTAGCAGGAGATTTTTTGATTAATCAAAATGGAGGATTTATGGGAGATTTTTCTAAAAAATACATTTTATATAACCCTTTAAATTATAAGTCCAGTCCTTTTATTTGTGTTTCATCTAAGAATTTTTTACAAGATTTTTTATAAAATAAAGAGTATAATTTTATATTTAAATAATTTATAGGGATGAAGATGAGGTATTGTTTCATTTTGTTTTTAAGTTTAGTTTTAAGCTCTAATCTTTTGGCAAATAATTTTTCTCAGAAAAAAGTTATTAAAATTGAAAAAAGCACAGATAGTTTTGAGCTAATAGATCTAAATCAAAATGTTGCAAATCCAAATCTAAATCAACAAAAAGCATTGTTTGATAGTTCTACCTTAATTGAAAAAAAATCACAAATCAGCAAAGATAAAGATATTGATTTTGCTATTGTATTAACTTTTAGGAAAAATTTCGGTTATTTTTTAGATGGTTTTAGGGTGAGTGATAAGGAGTTTTCTACATTATTTGCTAAAAATTTGATTCAAAGTTTAAAGCTTAATTGGGTTAATTCTGCTGCAAATGGTATTTATCAAAGTCCTAAAACTTTGTCACATTTTAGTCCTAAGGATGCAAAACTTATAAATGTAAGTCCTTTTTTAACACAAGAAAAAGATAAGGCTAAAATGTATGCTAAATTTACAGATTATGTTGTGGTGGTAAATTTGCAAGATTTTTATGTAAATATTACAAATTATTTTATCACAACGAGCAAGGAAGGTGTGGCTAGTATTAATTTTAAAATCATTTCTACAAGCAATGGAAAAATTCTTTCAGCTAAAAATGCAAAATTAAATTTGACATTAAAAGATCAAGATGCAAAGCAAAATTATCAAGATATTATAAACCAAATGCCAAAAATGCTAGCTGATGTTATCAAAAACCAAATTTTCCACCTAAAGCTCTTAAACTAAGCTTTAGTTTAAGATATCTTTAATCAGTTTTTGCAAATTTCTTTTTGTTTCTTCTTGTTCTTTTATGATAAAACATTTTGCTTTTGGCCAAAAATAACTTTTAGGATTTTCAAATTTTCCCCAACGCCAATCAAATCTAGGATGTAAAAGAACTATAGTAGGAATATCCATAGCTAAGCTTAAATGCGCTATAGCACTATCAATACTAAGCATACAGTCAATATCATATAAATAATTTAGAGTATCATTCCAATTTTCTATAAGCTTGCTTCTATCTTCTATTACCTTAGGCAATTCTTCTTTTAATTGCATTTGAAAAGAAATGATTTCATAATCTAAGTCTTTTAATACATCAAATAAAAATTCAAATTTTACATTTCTTAATAAATCAGAATTTTCAGCATTAGGAGTAGAGTAAAAAATACCAAGTTTTTTTCTTTTATTATGCGGTTTTTTCTGTGGCAATATAGGTGTTTTTAATCGTGAAATCTCATCAAGCTTAATATCAATAAAAAAAGGCAAAGAACAAATAGGAATAGCATAATCAAAATTTGTAGGTAGATTTTTTAAAACCTTTACATTTTTAAAAATATCATCATTTTGATTTAAAAATTTGATTTGATTTTTAAACATTTCATACATGGCACTTTGAGGAGCAAATAAAACCTTTGAAGCGATTTTGCAAAGTTTTTCTAAGCATCTTGCATACATTATAGTATCGCCAAAGCCTTGCTCGCAAAATACTAAAACTTCTTTATTTTTAAAAGCATCAACGCCAAATTTATTAAAAGCTTTTAGGCTTTCATTATAATGATAAGTAGAAAAAGTTTCATTATGAGCATAAAATAATCTGCTTTCATAATATTTCTTACCCTCTTCAAAATTATCATCCACTCCCATACGCATCAAAAGATAAGCCAAATCAAATTGATAGGTTGCATGAGAATCCAAACTAAGACATTTTTTATAAGCATAATAAGCTTCTTGATAGTTTGAATTAAATTCTAAGACCTTAGCATAGTTTTGCCAAAACTGTGCATGGTGTTGATTGGCTTCTTGTAGTGATTGAAAAAGTTCTAAAGAATCAGATATTCTAAAAAGCTTAAAAAGCAAGTATGCTTTTTGGGGTAAAATTTGATGAGTTAAAAAATCTTCTATTTTAGAAATAGTAAGATTTTCTTTGGTTTTACTATGAAGCCTATCTTCGAGTTTAATTAAATTAAGATTGGTTTGTTCAGCAATGATTCCTTTTTGTAGTTTATCAATCAAATCTTGCATAAAATGACACAAGTGCTCATGTGCATTTAATGCCTTGGTAAAATCATGTTTAAAATAAATTTCTGCATAATTTTTCCATAGATTAAGATTATACATATCTTTAGAAAGTAATTCTTTGAAAATTTGTTCAGATTCTTCTAGTTTATTACTCAGTTTATAAATAAAAGCCAATTCTAACTTAAGTTCATCTTCTAAATCATCTTTGCGAGTTAAAAGTGTTTGTAATAAATTCAAGGCTTCATCAAGTCTTAAATTTTCAATATAGCTTTTAGCAAGTATAAGACCATTAAAACTTGTAGGATTTAAAGAAAAAAGCTCTTGAGCATAATATAAAGCTTTTTGAAAAAGAGAAAGTTTATAAGAAGAAAGCGTAGCAAATTCTAAAGCAAATTTTGGACTTTCTTTTAAAAATTGCTCACTCAAGTTTAAACATTTTTCATAATTAGCATTAAAATAATAATAATGAATTTTATCAAACATATTTTTCCTTGATAGTTACATTAAAATCTAATATTATCTTATAAGTTGCATAAAAAGATAATTATATTTTTATAAAATTAAATAATAAAACAAAAATAAAAAAATAAATACAATAAAAACATCCATCCTAATAATTTTAAAATTATCAGGATGAAATTTTTAACAAGTAGGAGAGT
>NZ_MJWZ01000057.1:0-6485 GCF_001762535.1 Campylobacter sp. BCW_6889
CAAATACTTATATAAATACTTACACAAATATTTATACTATTTAATCCTTTATTTAATCCCCTTTTAAGTTTAATTGGTTATACTTTCATTTCCTTTTTTTGAAAAAAGGACTTAAAATCTTTTAAATTATAAAGTTTCACTAACTGAGTAGATTTTATAAATTAACTTTATTTTAGATTTTTTAAGTTTTTAAATTATTTGAGTTTTTAACTTTCTTAATTTTTTAATTTAAAACTAAAAAGCTTTTTTATAAATCTTGTTTTTAATTTAAAAACTTTTCTTTTAAAAATGATTTTTTGTTTTGTTCTTTTAACTTAGTATTGTTATTCAAATCTTATTAGTCAATCTTTGAAATCTAAATAAGTGATCGATTGAGCCAGAAAGATTTAGGCATAAGCAATTATGTAAAATCTATTCAATCTAATTTAAAAAGATTAAAAGCTTTTCTTTTAATCTTTTATAACTTTTTCTTTGAAGAAAAAGATTAAACTATCTATAAAAGTAATAAGGTTTATCTCTTTAATGTAATCTAAGTAGTTTATCTATATTAGGTTGGCGGGGTAGGCCTTTAGCTTGCTTCTTAGTCAAGGCTTTGCCTTGATGCTAAAGAAGGTTTATTATGGAGAGTTTGATCCTGGCTCAGAGTGAACGCTGGCGGCGTGCCTAATACATGCAAGTCGAACGATGAAGCTTCTAGCTTGCTAGAAGTGGATTAGTGGCGCACGGGTGAGTAAGGTATAGTTAATCTGCCCTACACAAGAGGACAACAGTTGGAAACGACTGCTAATACTCTATACTCCTGCTTAACACAAGTTGAGTAGGGAAAGTTTTTCGGTGTAGGATGAGACTATATAGTATCAGCTAGTTGGTAAGGTAATGGCTTACCAAGGCTATGACGCTTAACTGGTCTGAGAGGATGATCAGTCACACTGGAACTGAGACACGGTCCAGACTCCTACGGGAGGCAGCAGTAGGGAATATTGCGCAATGGGGGAAACCCTGACGCAGCAACGCCGCGTGGAGGATGACACTTTTCGGAGCGTAAACTCCTTTTCTTAGGGAAGAATTCTGACGGTACCTAAGGAATAAGCACCGGCTAACTCCGTGCCAGCAGCCGCGGTAATACGGAGGGTGCAAGCGTTACTCGGAATCACTGGGCGTAAAGGGCGCGTAGGCGGATTATCAAGTCTCTTGTGAAATCTAATGGCTTAACCATTAAACTGCTTGGGAAACTGATAGTCTAGAGTGAGGGAGAGGCAGATGGAATTGGTGGTGTAGGGGTAAAATCCGTAGATATCACCAAGAATACCCATTGCGAAGGCGATCTGCTGGAACTCAACTGACGCTAAGGCGCGAAAGCGTGGGGAGCAAACAGGATTAGATACCCTGGTAGTCCACGCCCTAAACGATGTACACTAGTTGTTGGGATGCTAGTCATCTCAGTAATGCAGCTAACGCATTAAGTGTACCGCCTGGGGAGTACGGTCGCAAGATTAAAACTCAAAGGAATAGACGGGGACCCGCACAAGCGGTGGAGCATGTGGTTTAATTCGAAGATACGCGAAGAACCTTACCTGGGCTTGATATCCTAAGAACCTTATAGAGATATGAGGGTGCTAGCTTGCTAGAACTTAGAGACAGGTGCTGCACGGCTGTCGTCAGCTCGTGTCGTGAGATGTTGGGTTAAGTCCCGCAACGAGCGCAACCCACGTATTTAGTTGCTAACGGTTCGGCCGAGCACTCTAAATAGACTGCCTTCGTAAGGAGGAGGAAGGTGTGGACGACGTCAAGTCATCATGGCCCTTATGCCCAGGGCGACACACGTGCTACAATGGCATATACAATGAGACGCAATACCGCGAGGTGGAGCAAATCTATAAAATATGTCCCAGTTCGGATTGTTCTCTGCAACTCGAGAGCATGAAGCCGGAATCGCTAGTAATCGTAGATCAGCCATGCTACGGTGAATACGTTCCCGGGTCTTGTACTCACCGCCCGTCACACCATGGGAGTTGATTTCACTCGAAGCCGGAATACTAAACTAGTTACCGTCCACAGTGGAATCAGCGACTGGGGTGAAGTCGTAACAAGGTAACCGTAGGAGAACCTGCGGTTGGATCACCTCCTTTCTAGAGTACAAAGTAATAAGTCTCACCACTATTACTTCAAATATATAAACTCAATTGATTCTTGTTTAGATTTCAAAGATTGATGATAAAGCTAATTGTTTATGGGGAATTAGCTCAGCTGGGAGAGCGCCTGCTTTGCACGCAGGAGGTCAGCGGTTCGATCCCGCTATTCTCCACCATTTATTAAGGGCCTATAGCTCAGCTGGTTAGAGTGCACCCCTGATAAGGGTGAGGTCACAAGTTCAAGTCTTGTTAGGCCCACCATAAAAAAGATTTGAATAAAAAAGCTTTAAAATCTAAAGCAAGTATATAAAGTAGATTAAATATAAAATATAAACTCTATACTTAGATTTATTTTTTTATCTTTAACTATAAAAGAATATACTTTAATAGATATAAGTAGCATATACATTATGTATTTATATTTATAATGATTATATTAATATATATACTTCCTTTAGGTTTTAAACCTAAATGTTCTTTTTAATTATCATTGTTAAGAGTCACAAGCAAGTTTTAATAAAAACAATTTTACAGGACTTGTTAAAGGATAAAACCTATTTATCTTTTCTTTGGTTTAACTTATATCTTTTAATTATCTTTATCTTTAAAATAAAGAGAATATTAGATTTAAGATTTATAAATTAAAGACAAGTTTCAAACTCACAGCTTAGTTAAGACTAAATCATTTAGTTTCTATATTAAGGTTTGAATGCTTTCCGTCTTAAGATAAAGAAGTCTTATCATAAAAACTTTAACAAGGAAGTGATGCGTTTTAGAATCAATAAAAAAGGTAGAAGTTAGGTTATATCTAACTTTTATGCAAATTGTTTTTTTAGTGATTAAGAATTGAAGCTTTATCTACATTAATTTTTTAATGAATGTTTAGTTTATTTCGTTTTAAGCCTAATATCTTTTAGGTTGGCGGGGTAGGCCTTTAGCTTTGGTTCTTTAAGATGAGCTTTGCTCATCTGCTAAAAGAACATCAAAAGGTAAGCTACTAAGAGCGAATGGTGGATGCCTTGACTGGTAAAGGCGATGAAGGACGTACTAGACTGCGATAAGCTACGGGGAGCTGTCAAGAAGCTTTGATCCGTAGATTTCCGAATGGGGCAACCCAATGTATAGAGATATACATTACCTATATAGGAGCGAACGAGGGGAATTGAAACATCTTAGTACCCTCAGGAAAAGAAATCAATAGAGATTGCGTCAGTAGCGGCGAGCGAAAGCGCAAGAGGGCAAACCCAGTGCTTGCACTGGGGGTTGTAGGACTGCAATGTGCAAGAGCTGAGTTTAGCAGAACATTCTGGAAAGTATAGCCATAGAGGGTGATAGTCCCGTATGCGAAAAACAAAGCTTAGCTAGCAGTATCCTGAGTAGGGCGGGACACGAGGAATCCTGTCTGAATCCGGGTCGACCACGATCCAACCCTAAATACTAATACCAGATCGATAGTGCACAAGTACCGTGAGGGAAAGGTGAAAAGAACTGAGGTGATCAGAGTGAAATAGAACCTGAAACCATTTGCTTACAATCATTCAGAGCACTATGTAGCAATACAGTGTGATGGACTGCCTTTTGCATAATGAGCCTGCGAGTTGTGGTGTCTGGCAAGGTTAAGCAAACGCGAAGCCGTAGCGAAAGCGAGTCTGAATAGGGCGCTTAGTCAGATGCTGCAGACCCGAAACGAAGTGATCTATCCATGAGCAAGTTGAAGCTAGTGTAAGAACTAGTGGAGGACTGAACCCATAGGCGTTGAAAAGCCCCGGGATGACTTGTGGATAGGGGTGAAAGGCCAATCAAACTTCGTGATAGCTGGTTCTCTCCGAAATATATTTAGGTATAGCGTTGTGTCGTAATATAAGGGGGTAGAGCACTGAATGGGCTAGGGCATACACCAATGTACCAAACCCTATCAAACTCCGAATACCTTATATGTAATCACAGCAGTCAGGCGGCGAGTGATAAAATCCGTCGTCAAGAGGGAAACAACCCAGACTACCAGCTAAGGTCCCTAAATCTTACTTAAGTGGAAAACGATGTGAAGTTACTTAAACAACCAGGAGGTTGGCTTAGAAGCAGCCATCCTTTAAAGAAAGCGTAATAGCTCACTGGTCTAGTGATTTTGCGCGGAAAATATAACGGGGCTAAAGTAAGTACCGAAGCTGTAGACTTGCACACAACTTAGATTATTTAAGTTTAGAATATAAAAAACTAAGTTATATGTTTTAAGTTATATTTTTACTGATTTTTATAGAGTAAAGATAGAAACAAAACTTAGTAAAATCAGTAAAAATATTCTTGGTTTAAAGTTTAAGTAGTTTAAGTTGTGTGCAAGTGGTAGGAGAGCGTTCTATTTGCGTCGAAGGTATACCGGTAAGGAGTGCTGGAGCGAATAGAAGTGAGCATGCAGGCATGAGTAGCGATAATTAATGTGAGAATCATTAACGCCGTAAACCCAAGGTTTCCTACGCGATGCTCGTCATCGTAGGGTTAGTCGGGTCCTAAGTCGAGTCCGAAAGGGGTAGACGATGGCAAATTGGTTAATATTCCAATACCAACATTAGTGTGCGATGGAAGGACGCTTAGGGCTAAGGGGGCTAGCGGATGGAAGTGCTAGTCTAAGGTCGTAGGAGCTTATATAGGCAAATCCGTATAAGAACACTCCGAGAACTGAAAGGCTTTTTGAAGTCTTCGGATGGATAGAAGAACCCCTGATGCCGTCGAGCCAAGAAAAGTTTCTAAGTTTAGCTAATGTTGCCCGTACCGTAAACCGACACAGGTGGGTGGGATGAGTATTCTAAGGCGCGTGGAAGAACTCTCTTTAAGGAACTCTGCAAAATAGCACCGTATCTTCGGTATAAGGTGTGGTTAGCTTCGTACTAGGATTTACTCCGAAAGCGAAGAAACTTACAACAAAGAGTCCCTCCCGACTGTTTACCAAAAACACAGCACTCTGCTAACTCGTAAGAGGATGTATAGGGTGTGACGCCTGCCCGGTGCTCGAAGGTTAATTGATGGGGTTAGCATTAGCGAAGCTCTTGATCGAAGCCCGAGTAAACGGCGGCCGTAACTATAACGGTCCTAAGGTAGCGAAATTCCTTGTCGGTTAAATACCGACCTGCATGAATGGCGTAACGAGATGGGAGCTGTCTCAAAGAGGGATCCAGTGAAATTGTAGTGGAGGTGAAAATTCCTCCTACCCGCGGCAAGACGGAAAGACCCCGTGGACCTTTACTACAGCTTGACACTGCTACTTGGATAAGAATGTGCAGGATAGGTGGGAGGCTTTGAGTATATGACGCCAGTTGTATATGAGCCGTTGTTGAGATACCACTCTTTCTTATTTGGGTAGCTAACCAGCTTGAGTTATCCTCAAGTGGGACAATGTCTGGTGGGTAGTTTGACTGGGGCGGTCGCCTCCCAAATAATAACGGAGGCTTACAAAGGTTGGCTCAGAACGGTTGGAAATCGTTCGTAGAGTATAAAGGTATAAGCCAGCTTAACTGCAAGACATACAAGTCAAGCAGAGACGAAAGTCGGTCTTAGTGATCCGGTGGTTCTGTGTGGAAGGGCCATCGCTCAAAGGATAAAAGGTACCCCGGGGATAACAGGCTGATCTCCCCCAAGAGCTCACATCGACGGGGAGGTTTGGCACCTCGATGTCGGCTCATCGCATCCTGGGGCTGGAGCAGGTCCCAAGGGTATGGCTGTTCGCCATTTAAAGCGGTACGCGAGCTGGGTTCAGAACGTCGTGAGACAGTTCGGTCCCTATCTGCCGTGGGCGTAAGAAGATTGAAGAGATTTGACCCTAGTACGAGAGGACCGGGTTGAACAAACCACTGGTGTAGCTGTTGTTCTGCCAAGAGCATCGCAGCGTAGCTAAGTTTGGAAAGGATAAACGCTGAAAGCATCTAAGCGTGAAGCCAACTCTAAGATGAATCTTCTCTAAGCTCTCTAGAAGACTACTAGTTTGATAGGCTGGGTGTGTAATGGATGAAAGTCCTTTAGCTGACCAGTACTAATAGAGCGTTTGGCTTATCTTTAATAAAGCATCACTTCCTTGTTAAGGTTTTTAAGAAGACTTTGAATATAGATAATATTTAGAGTTTCATAGAAATCTTTCAAGTAGAGTTTGTATTAGAACTTGCTCTTAACATTGTTTTTTAAGTATTCTATATAAAAACTTATCAAAGATAAAAGATAAGTAAAGAAGAAAGAAAAACAAAAGAAGAAAGAGAATAAAGAAAAAAGTAAAGAAATAAAAGATTAAGCTTTATTTATAAATTAAATCTTTCAAAGAATATTTAAATAACAATGTCCGTGATTATACAGATGTGGAAACGCCTTGCT
>NZ_MJWZ01000058.1:0-3452 GCF_001762535.1 Campylobacter sp. BCW_6889
ATAGCTATATTAGGAAAATTCCAACCATAAACACTAGGGGAATTAAAAGTATAAACTTCATTAGGGCTAAAAGATAATTTGTCTTTATATTTAATATCGCAATATATCAAAGCCATTTGAGCTAAATACCCACCCAATGAATGTCCTACAAATATAATTCTTTTGTGTTTGTTTTTGATTATTTTATTTACTTGTTCTAAAAATTCTAAAAGAGAAGAAGATTGGATATTGCCATTGAGGGATAGAGTTATGTCTTGCATCGTATCTATATTCCAAAAACCCTCAGTTCCCCTAAACCCTACTATAAATTCATCTTTTTGTTTATCGTAAAACAAAGTAGCACTAAAGCCACTTGTAGTGTTAGGCTGATGAAATTGAACCTCATATCTTTGAATGAAATTTTTAGTCCGTAATTCTCCAAATTCTCCATTTAGTTTATCAAAATTTGTCTTTTCATCAAAGAAATTTAACATTTTTGATTGCCAAGCATCATCTTGTCTTAAATCAATCAATACTTCTTTATCTTTATGTTTTTGACTGACAACATGTTCTAAATTTACCTTTATTTCTCTATAGCCTCTAAGAGAATTTTCTTCTTGAATTTTTTCTTGATTAAAATCTAACTCAAATATATTTCTAGTATTTAAAAAATCAAAATAAAAATAACTAGCCCAGCACATTCTAGCATATTTATAAAGTTTCATATATTTGGCTTGTTTTTCATACATTAGTAGCCTCTTTTTTCTTGTAATTCTTTATATTTTCGAATATCATAGCATATCATTTTTCTTTTGTATTTAGCAAACATACCTATGTCAAGCCAAGAGTATGTATTGTCTATTTTATATTCTTGTATTGTATTTTTGCCGTCCTTATAGTACCATAAAATAATAATTTTTTTTATTCTAAAATCTACATATTGCTCTGTTATGTTGAATAAAATATCCTTGTTTATTTTTTTATAATTATCCCAAAGACTTATAATATTTTTTGCATCATAAATAACCGCCTTAGAATCAGCCTTCTCACACAAACTCTCAAATTCTTTAAAACTACTTTGCCATTCAAGAGGTACAAAAGAGTATCCAAACCAAAGAAGCATGAATAATGGATAAGGTAAAAATAAATAAAACTTTTTAATTTTTTTATCAATATTAAAAATTTTAAAGACAAGATAAAAGACAAGCTTTAAAAATAAATATACCCATATAGTAGAAAGTATAAACAAGCTAATCCATCCAAAGAAAGGAAAAGGGAAAAAGGTTAAAAGAGTTAAATAAGTAATATTATAAAAAGTTAAGATGACAAGAAAAAGATAAAATAAAGCTTGTTTTATATTTTTAAAGAATTGTTTTTTTAAATCATTTGAATTTTCTTTATTGTTAAAATAATGATAGAGCTTGTTTTTCATATATTTTTATCCTATATTACTTTGATTATTATCTTTAGTATCTTCAAACAAAATAGCACTAAAGCCACTTAAAGTGTTAGACTAATGTTTTAAAAGTTTAAATCTATTTATAAAATCAATGATTCTTTTACTAAGTGTATCATTTAACCCCACCCTACTAATATCATTATCCAATGTTATTTCTTTACTATCAAAACAAGTATTTATAAGAGAAATACAATATTTAGGTTCTATTTTAACTATTTTATTTTGTTCAAAACGAGCTTGTATAGCACAAGCATAAGCTGTGTTTGTATTTTTAGGTTTTACAATATCTTCCCCTTTACTATTTTTCATAACAATATCTTGCTTTAATTTATCACCAAAAGTAAGTTTATCTGCTTTATAAATATTATTCTTTTCATCTTGCTCTATATTTTCCCAAACATATTGCAACATAGCATAACTAGCATCTGCTATATCAGCATAGTCTAAAAATTTAGTGATTAAGTCTAATTTAGCTTCTTGTGTTTTAATGTTTTTGCTCATTTGTTATTCCAAAGTTTCAACTTGCCAGTCATCTTTCTTAAATTTTTTGTCAATATTCTTACAACTTAATACTTCCATATATCTAAAATATAATCCAGCACCCTCATCGCCTTTCAAGAATATACCATAATTATCATAAAAATATGTATTAACACGATAATACACTACTTGGTTTTCATTTTTTCTTTCAAATCTAGTTTCCACTATTCTATCTTTTATTTGCTTACTTTTAGGTGTCACTATTATATTTGTTTTATTCTTTATAGATTCATCCTCAATCAACACTTTTCCCAAATTAAAATAACACAAGCTCTTAAACTCATAATACTGCGGATCCATATATTTATAAGAACAGCCTCCTGTTAAGAATAATAAAAGATATACAGGCAAAAGAAATAAAGTAAGTTTTTTAAATATTGTTTTAAAATTTATAGTTTTTGTTTTATTTTTTAATTTATAAAAAATTTTAAAGATAAAATATAAAATAATAGAAAATATAAAAACAAAAAAGAAAAATATAAGAATAAATATTAAAAGATTAACAAAGAATTCTAGCATTTATTAACTCCTCTTAATTTTCTCTGTTTTTTCATAAGACAATTTGTAGTGTTGGGCTGATGAAATTTAATCTCATATCTTTGAGAAAAATTTCTAGCTTGTAATTCTCTAAAATCTCCATTTAGTTTCACATAAAAAATAAAGAATCATCTATAACCAAATATCCATTATATTCATCATGTAATGCTTTAAAATAGTCCAATTTTTCTAATTCACTCTTATCTTTAAAAAATCTAGTTTTAGATATTTTAAATCCTAAAGCTTTTTGTCCTTCAGTATAAACAAAATTAAAATAACTAGCTTACACAAATTCTGTATAATCTTTTAAATTGTTGATTTATTCCTTATATTATTATTGATAAAGATTACCACAAGCGAGCCCATCCTCTATAAACTCAAAATTCATATTACCCTCATTGCCTTCTAACACATACCTTCTAGTATTCCAATATGGACTTATATGCATATCAACAATCTTGTGTAAAGACATTTGCATATTTTTTGTTTTTAGTACAATATTATCCATCTCTATCTTTTCTTGAAAATTTGAAGGAGTTTTGAAGTATCATCGTAATATATAAAGCCACATTTCTATCCTACTATATTTTTTTACATGTCGAAAATCATCTATGCCGCCTAACTTTTTATCAAAATACCCTAGAATCTTATTATACTTTAGGAAGTTCATTTAACTTACACATATTCCTAAATTGCCAATAACTAGGCTCTAAATAATAAGAATAAGGAGTATAATAAAAGATAATTAAGCCTATACTTCCAAGAAAGACTAAAAACTTTGAAACGCTTTTTGTAGATTTAAAGATGATTTTATAAATAAATTTTAATATAAGATAAGAAAGAATAGTAGAAATTATAATAAGAAGTAATATATATGTCATGGGTTATCTCCTTAGATTCTCTATTTTATTAAAATTAAGATGTAATTTTGTGGTTT
>NZ_MJWZ01000059.1:0-1418 GCF_001762535.1 Campylobacter sp. BCW_6889
GACTAAAAATTTCATTCAAAGATATGAGGTTCAATTTCATCAGCCTAACACTACAAGTGGCTTTAGTGCTACTTTGTTTTACGATAAACAAAAAGATGAATTTATAGTAGGGTTTAGGGGAACTGAGGGTTTTTGGAATATAGATACGATGCAAGACATAACTCTATCCCTCAATGGCAATATCCAATCTTCTTCTCTTTTAGAATTTTTAGAACAAGTAAATAAAATAATCAAAAACAAACACAAAAGAATTATATTTGTAGGACATTCATTGGGTGGGTATTTAGCTCAAATGGCTTTGATATATTGCGATATTAAATATAAAGACAAATTATCTTTTAGCCCTAATGAAGTTTATACTTTTAATTCCCCTAGTGTTTATGGTTGGAATTTTCCTAATATAGCTATATTTTAATTTTTAAAAAAGTAGAATAATTTTATTAAAAATATTAAAAAGGAAAATAAATGGGTGCATTTCGTAAGTTTTATATTGTTTGGGTAGTATTTTGTATAAGTGGGTTTGTTATTTCTCCTGCTGTAGGGCATAATCCAAATAGAGTGTATGAATTTTTTGTAATGCTAGGTTGGATTATTTTTCCTTTAATTCTATTAATGCTTTATCGCTTTTTTTCTCTTTGTGAAATAAAGTTTTTGTATATAGCATTGCTATTGTTACTTTATTATCCTATAGCTTTGATATTATATTACATGTTTTATTATCATAATAGTTTTTATGTTACATTATATATTTTTTTGTCATTATTTAAATAAAGGATAATTTTGCAAGAAAAAATCAATGAATTAAAAGATTATGCAGAACTTGCACAAGCTAGTTATTTTTATTTTGATTTAGAAGATTGTATATTGCAAGAAAATGAAACTATTATTACCTTAAATGAGCTTTTAAACTTAAGCTATAATGGCAAAATAGCTGGAAAAAAAGAAAAGGTCGGACAAAAATATAGTTTTATTAGTAAAGGTAAACTCAACGGAGAATTTGGAGAATTACAGACTAAAAATTTCATTCAAAGATATGAGGTTCAATTTCATCAGCCTAACACTACAAGTGGCTTTAGTGCTACTTTGTTTTACGATAAACAAAAAGATGAATTTATAGTAGGGTTTAGGGGAACTGAGGGTTTTTGGAATATAGATACGATGCAAGACATAACTCTATCCCTCAATGGCAATATCCAATCTTCTTCTCTTTTAGAATTTTTAGAACAAGTAAATAAAATAATCAAAAACAAACACAAAAGAATTATATTTGTAGGACATTCATTGGGTGGGTATTTAGCTCAAATGGCTTTGATATATTGCGATATTAAATATAAAGACAAATTATCTTTTAGCCCTAATGAAGTTTATACTTTTAATTCCCCTAGTGTTTATGGTTGGAATTTTCCTAATATAGCTAT
>NZ_MJWZ01000060.1:0-1429 GCF_001762535.1 Campylobacter sp. BCW_6889
GACTAAAAATTTCATTCAAAGATATGAGGTTCAATTTCATCAGCCTAACACTACAAGTGGCTTTAGTGCTACTTTGTTTTACGATAAACAAAAAGATGAATTTATAGTAGGGTTTAGGGGAACTGAGGGTTTTTGGAATATAGATACGATGCAAGACATAACTCTATCCCTCAATGGCAATATCCAATCTTCTTCTCTTTTAGAATTTTTAGAACAAGTAAATAAAATAATCAAAAACAAACACAAAAGAATTATATTTGTAGGACATTCATTGGGTGGGTATTTAGCTCAAATGGCTTTGATATATTGCGATATTAAATATAAAGACAAATTATCTTTTAGCCCTAATGAAGTTTATACTTTTAATTCCCCTAGTGTTTATGGTTGGAATTTTCCTAATATAGCTATCAACCCTAATACTATAAAAATTATGCAAGATCTTTTAGGAAAATACACTATAGATGTTTCAGAAAAAATCACTCATATTTATGATAATGGTAAAATTGAAATCATTGCTTCAGCTCAATATGGTGCAAGCAATGCTTTAGGTATATATACAGGGAAAAATGATCACTCTATAAAACCTCTTGTTAATACTCTCTATTTTTATTCCTATCTTTTAGAATTAGATGCTAACTATAACAAAGTCAAAGATAAAAGCCTTAGTGAGTGTATAGAGTATCTTAATCATTTTATGAAAAATATTCAAATTTATACAGAAACTTTTGTGTTAAAAAATAATGCTATTAATAATAAAAATTTCGCTCTTAAAAATGGACCTCTTGGACTTTTTAGAAGTTCTCCAGAAAAAATCAATCATTTTGAATATTTTCTTTCATTAATAGCCACCATAATGCAAGAAACAAATGGTATTTTAGAAGAGCTTGGAGATAATTATTATGCAAGCTATAAAGCTCCTACCATTAGTCAAACAAAAATCATAGATTTTATTTTAAAGGTGCAAAAAAAAGAAAAATACATTTTAATTCTTGATAAAAATGATTTTAATAAATACAGAAAAGATTGTTCCTTTATTAATAATCAAGAAAATTTAGCTCATAAAATTGCCATTGGGGAATTTAGAATTTTCATTGTGGTTTATAAAGATATGAAATGTCTTAAAAATATTAATAATATAACAAAAATATATGGATATAATTCAAAAAGTTATAAAATAAAAGATCAAATTTGGGATGAGCAATATTTAGGTGGAGTTTGTAAAATATCACAAGCTTTGTATTTTAATGGAAAAGCTAAAATAGGTATTATTTAGGAAAATTATGATAGGTAAAGACTTTTTATATTCTATTCATAAAGATAAAAAAAGTATTTATTTGTTTTGTGAAAATAAAAGCATCATTGATTGTCAAAGTATTTATGATGAACTTTATAAATTAGAAGCAACGACAGATTTTACTTTTGAAGAACT
>NZ_MJWZ01000061.1:0-4066 GCF_001762535.1 Campylobacter sp. BCW_6889
TATAACGACCATTTTCAAAATTTTAAAAGATATAATATACCAAAAGCACAGCTTGTAATAGCTGATATTCCTTATAATTTAGGCAACAATGCTTATGCTTCATCTCCTGAATGGTATATAAATGGGGATAATAAAAATGGAGAAAGCAAAAAAGCAAACAAGGCATTTTTTGACACAGATAATGATTTTAGAGTTAGCGAATTTATGCACTTTTGCTCTAAAATGCTTATAAAAGAACCTAAAGAATGCGGTAAAAGTCCTTGCATGATTGTTTTTTGCTCTTTTGAACAACAAACAATGTTAATTGAAGTAGCTAAAAAATATGGCTTTAATCATTATATAAATTTGGTTTTTAGAAAACAAAGCTCATCTCAAGTTTTAAAAGCAAATATGAAAATAGTTGGAAATTGTGAATATGCTTTAATCTTATATCGTGAAAAACTTCCAAAATTTAACAATGATGGAAAGATGATTTATAACTGCATGGATTGGCAAAAAGATGAAGGTATTCCTAAAGTACATCCCACACAAAAGCCTATAAAACTTTTAGAAAGATTAATTAGTATTTTTACAGATGTAAATGATGTAGTAATTGATCCATGTGCTGGAAGTGGTAGCACACTTTTAGCAGCTACAAATTTAAACCGCAAAGCTTATGGCTTTGAGATTAAAAAAGACTTTTTTAAAAGTGCTAATGAAATTATGTTTAAACACATAGAAAGAAGCTTATTTGCTTAAGTTAGAAAGGATAAAAAATGAAAGAATTCAAAGAATACATAAAAGCTAAAATAGCATTAGAAAAAGAGCTAGAAAATACGCAAGAAATGTTAAAGCAAACGATAAAAGAAATGTTGCTTTTAAGAAACGACAATGCTTTTAATCAAAATGCAAACGATGAGATGTTAAAAGCTATTAATAAAAATTGGAAAATAACAGCTTCGCTTGAGAGTTTAAGTGATACATTAGAAATTAAAGTGCTAGAACAAAGCACGAGCTATAATCGCTTTTGTTTTGGTGATGTTTTGATTTTAATCAGCAATTTTTTAAGCTATGAAGAGCAAAAAGCAATTATTGCAAAATTAGGCTTTGATTTAGAGAAAGGAGTATGAAATGGCAAAATTTGGTAAGATAGAAAAATTATTATCAACAAAAGAAGTAGCGGAGTATTTGGGTATTTCGCAATATCGTATAAGATTTATGCGAATGCGAGTAAATCAAAATAAATTTAATTTTCCTAAAGGGATTAAAATAGGTCCTACTTTTAAATATGAAAAAGCCGAAATTGATAAATGGTTGCAAACTTGCAAGGTGATTTAAAAATCCCCTGCAAGTTTTTCGATATAATCTCCCCACCACTGCATTAACTTTCTTTTTAATTCTATATTTTCACTACGATTATAAGCTTTTAAAATGGCGTTTTTTTGCTCGTGTGCTAAACACTGCTCGGCTATATCCATACTCACACCATGATCTAATTGATGTTCGTTGGCTAAACTTCTAAACATAGCACGAAAGCCATGTGCACTTTGAATGCCTTTATATCCTAGTCGTTTATTGATATTACAGGTGATATTCTCGCTATTACACCCATTTTTTGAACTTCCAGCAAATATATAATCATTGACTTTCATTTTCTTTTGTTCTTTTAAAATTTTAAGCGCTTGAGAATTTAAAGTGATAATATGTTCTTTTCTCATTTTCATTTTTTCAGCTTTAATAGTCCATATAGCATTTTTTAAATCAATTTCATCCCAAGTTGCTTTTATAACATTACCGGGGCGTTGTGCAGTCAAAAGATTAAAAAGCATTAGATTTTTATGTGTTTTTTTAAGATCTGAATTTTTTAAGGCTAATATATATTCTTTAATTTTATCGTTTTCTAGTAAAGTTGGCTGATGAATTACTTTTGAAGCTTTTTTAAAAACTATGGAATTATCAATACTTGTCACAGGGTTATTTTCTACGATTTCAAGTTGCAAAGCATATTTAAAGATTTTGTTAATCCAGCCTTTAGCTTTTATAAGTGTAGGGATTTGATGCTCTATGGTTTTAAGTGTTTCGATGACATGTGAACGCTTGATGCTTTCTATATCTACATCTTTGAAATTCTTAAAAACGCCATTTTTGTATTTTAATCCTCTTTGTATTTCTTTTAGGCTTAATCCATCAGCCTTACATTTTTCTAAAACTTCATCATATATATCGCCAAATTTAAGTCTTTTAGCGTTTTTTATGTTTTGTCCTTTTGCTTTTAGCTTAAAAGCATTTAAAGCGATTTCTCTAAGCTCTGCTAAGGAAAGTAAAGGATACTCTCCTATTTTTATATAAGTATCATTTGCTTGTCTTATTTTAAATAATTTTTTACCACTAGGATAAATAAAAACATATAAGCCTTTTAAACTCGGATCAGCAAATTTTATAAATTTTTTATCACTTTCGCATTTAATGCTTTTTAAAAAACTATCGGTAAGTTTGTTAATTTTTGCCATTAATTTTCTCTCTTTTTTAGTGTCTATTTTGGTGTAAAAAGTAGCCCATTTTGTAACCCATTTTTATAAAAGTGACCCACTTTTTACGCAACATTTTAACACAAAAAACAACAAAAAACAACAATATACAATAAGCTTTAAGACATTTTATTATAGGCATTTGATTAATATATTAAAGCAAAATAGGGATTTGATAAAAAAGAGCAATGGTGGATTTAGCAGGCGTGTGATTTACTAATCAAATTACTAAGTATCCATACTTTAGAAATTAAATATCCAAATAACATATACTATAACATATACTTTTGAAAATTCAATAATTTGTATGGCTAAATCTCATTTTAAAGATTTAACCCCTGATATAATTTTAGCTATTTCTTCAATAGAGAATAACACATAACGAGATACACCCATAGATTCTATCTTCTTATTTTTTGTTAATCTATCTAAAGTCTGTAAAGATACACCAAGAATTTCAGCACATTCTTTTCTACTGAAGGTCATTTTTTTATATTTATTAAACAAAAAATCTCTCATTCCAACATGCTTATCTTTTACCGTTCTGTTCATTTTTTTTCCTTATTTTCTTTTGGTAAACTATCTGTTTTTTGAAAATTAAGAATAGTTTCTTTTGATATATAATAACCTTTTCCTAATTTGAGGCTTTTTAGAAGACCTCTTGAGATCCATACACGAACTGTTGTATGGGTTACAGAGTGCATTTCTGCAACTTCATCGACAGAATAATAAGCCTGCTCTTTAAAGCTTCCATCTTCTTGTAATTTTTTGATTATTTTCATTCTATTGTTATCCTTTCTAAATTTTTTTCTATAAAATCTTTTTCAAGTAAATAATCTTTGTTAATGTTTAAAGAATTTTTAGCTCTTGTAACTGCCACATACAAAAGATTTAATTCTTCTTTTGCTATGGTAATTTGTTCTCTTTCTTCAAGTTCTTGCTTGATGTTTAAAAAATCATCAATAATTTCAACATTATTCCACTCTAAACCTTTGCTCTTGTGTCCTGTACTTAATATCAAATCAGCTTGTTCTTGTTTTTTAACACAACTTTTTTCAATATCTTTAATAAGCTTTATAATATCGCTATGCACATATTTAAAAAGAACAAATATTTTTTGTTTTAAGTCAACCTCTTTAGTTTCGTTGATATATTCAAGAAGTTCTTTTAAGTCGGCAAATTTTGCAATAAACTGATTTTTGATATATTTGTGTTTTTTAAAAAGAAGATTTTGTATGTCTAATAACTCATCAAAACTATAACTATTCACCCCTCCCACAAAAAATAATTTTTTATTCAAATTTTCTACTGCTATATCAAATAGTTTAGCATTAGTTCTACATATTATAGCTTTTGCTTCATTTTCATCATTTCCCTTTCTTGGTTTTAGCGTTCCTTTAAAATCTCTTGGGGCATTTAAAATTCCCAAATAAGAATTGGCAATAGTAGCTATGCTTTGTGGGCATCTAAAGCTTTGAGTTAGATATAAAATATGAGATTTTGGCATAGATGCTAATACTTCTAAGGAATTTACAGCACCTCTGAATTTATAAATGCTT
>NZ_MJWZ01000062.1:0-12041 GCF_001762535.1 Campylobacter sp. BCW_6889
TGTTTAAACATAATTTCATTAGCACTTTTAAAAAAGTCTTTTTTAATCTCAAAGCCATAAGCTTTGCGGTTTAAATTTGTAGCTGCTAAAAGTGTGCTACCACTTCCAGCACATGGATCAATTACTACATCATTTACATCTGTAAAAATACTAATTAATCTTTCTAAAAGTTTTATAGGCTTTTGTGTGGGATGTACTTTAGGAATACCTTCATCTTTTT
Organism: Campylobacter sp. BCW_6889; assembly: GCF_001762535.1. NCBI lineage: Bacteria > Pseudomonadati > Campylobacterota > Epsilonproteobacteria > Campylobacterales > Campylobacteraceae > Campylobacter > Campylobacter sp. BCW_6889. Next base: position 221 of record NZ_MJWZ01000062.1, read on the forward strand.
GCCAATCCATGCAGTTATAAATCATCTTTCCATCATTGTTAAATTTTGGAAGTTTTTCACGATATAAGATTAAAGCATATTCACAATTTCCAACTATTTTCATATTTGCTTTTAAAACTTGAGATGAGCTTTGTTTTCTAAAAACCAAATTTATATAATGATTAAAGCCATATTTTTTAGCTACTTCAATTAACATTGTTTGTTGTTCAAAAGAGCAAAAAACAATCATGCAAGGACTTTTACCGCATTCTTTAGGTTCTTTTATAAGCATTTTAGAGCAAAAGTGCATAAATTCGCTAACTCTAAAATCATTATCTGTGTCAAAAAATGCCTTGTTTGCTTTTTTGCTTTCTCCATTTTTATTATCCCCATTTATATACCATTCAGGAGATGAAGCATAAGCATTGTTGCCTAAATTATAAGGAATATCAGCTATTACAAGCTGTGCTTTTGGTATATTATATCTTTTAAAATTTTGAAAATGGTCGTTATATAAATTTGGTTTCATTCTAACTCCTTAAAAATTTTTCAACATCTTCAAAAGCTTTAACAATAAGCTTTTTTTCATTAAAAAAGTTTTTCCTATGAGGCTTACTTTTATAAATTAGAAAAGCTTTTTCAAGATCTTCTTTTCTTATATGGTTTTTCCCATTTATTTTTTCAATTGCAAACCCATTGCTTCTTAAAAAATGACAAAAACAACTTCTCCTCTCGCTAAATGGTATGATTTTTACAATTTCAAGATAATTAGAACGGCAAAATTTCATCATCATCTCCTATTTCGATATATTTTTCATTGTTAAGATTTTTTACTTCATTTCCATAAGGATTATAGCTTTGATTTTCTTTTGGAATAAATGATTTGTTATTGTCGTTATTTAAAGATTTATGCCTTGCTTTAAAAGATTTTATAGATAAAGGCTCTTTATTATTTTGAAACTCATCCATGTTTTGCATTTTTTCATTAAAAATTTTATCAAGAAAGATTTTGTTAGCAAGCTCTCCATTTTTACTTAAATATTCTTCTGTTCCAAAACCTAAAACTAAAAGTTTATTAACTAAAGAATTTAGATAAATAACTTCAGTCTGCACTCCAAAAACATTCTCATTTCCCTTTTCGCTAAAATCAAGTTCATCAATTCCAAAGAATTTCATAATAGCGTTTAATTGTCTAAATCCTAAATAATTTTCTTTTTCTCCATTTTTATTGATATAGCTAAAATCGTTATTTTTAGCTACAAAAAGATTAAAAATAGCTAGTTTTTGCTCTTTTCTGGTTAAAAATTCAAAACAAATAAAAGTATTATTGCTTCCATCGCTTGCTATCTTTTCATATAAAAAGGCTTTGCGGAAAACTCCGCTATAAAGCCCACCTTCATTTAAATACTCTACGCTTGGGGCATAATTTGCCACTTCAAAACTTGCCTTAAATGCTGGTAACATTATAATTCTCCTTTTAATTGTGTTAAAAATTCATCTTTATTACTTAGAACTTCTTGTATTTTTTCACTTGTAAATAAAGAATGTTTTTTTATAAAATTGTTTTGCTCTTGGGTGTTTAAACCATTATCACTCATAAATTTTCTAAGTTGTGCACCTAAAGCTTTTATCTCTTTTGCTTTATTTTCTATAGCTTTTTCATCACTACCCCAAACTTTTAAATCTTCATTTGGATTTAAAAATCGCTTTTCTTTTATCGTTTCTAATTCACTCTCATCAAGCATTCCAAGTCCGCAAATACTTAAGGTTACACGCCTTTTTGCTTTTGTGATAGCTTTCATTATTGCGTTCGCTAAATTATCGCCACCTAAATTTTTAATATTTAAAGCACCTGTATCGCAATCAGTTCTTCCATCTGGTGTTGCTGCGTAGGCTGTAACCATATAGATATCGCCAACTTGTGCCACTTCTGTTTTTGTAATACTTACTTTTCTTATTTGTCTTAGTTGATCTGTTGCTGATTTGTTTGCGTATAAAGTAAGTTTGCTATTTAATACTATGTATTCAAAAGGCTTTGTAAGCATGTTTAAGCCTAAACTTTCACAAAGATTTTTAACATAACTCGCTCGTTCTACATCACTAAGCTTTGATAAATCACCTTTTACCAAAGCCAACTCATAAGGATTAAAATTTATTTCTAATTTATTTTCTTCTTTTAATACAACTTCATTACTCATTTTTCATCTCCTTAATATTTTTTTCCATTTTTCTTCGTATTCTTCATAATTTTGCCAATAATCAAGAGTTTGTTTTAGCTTCTTAACAACAGCATCCCAAGTTGTTATTCTTGTACTTTCTAATGCTATTTTTTCAGCTAAAAATTCAAATTCCCATTCTTTAAAGCAAAGCATATTATAATCCTTAGCTAGTATTTTTCTAAGCTCTAGTAATTCTTCCTTGCTAAGCTTTCTTTTAAAGCTTAACTCGTTTTTCTTTTCTAAGTCGTATTGAAGAGCTTTGATTTTATTTTCATATTTCTCCTTTTGTTGTTTAAGTTGAGACTTGTAACCTATTTTTTGATGATGATTTAAAGAATTAAGCCTTAGATTTTCATCGCTTAGGGTTTTAAATCTAGCCTGTGTTTGCTCTCTTAAAAGCTTAGCTACTTTTTTGCGGTATTCTTTAGCTTTAGGGCTTTTAATAAAGAAGCCTAGCATATAAACACCTTCTAAGGTCCATTTGATTACTCTTTGTCTTCCGCCTTTGGTTTGCTCATAATCGTAGAAATAGTGTATATTTTCTATGAGCTCATCAGTGTTTCTTAGAAAATGTTTTGCGATTGAATTTTTGGTAACTTCATAAAATGAAGCAACTTGTATCGAGGTATTATTTTGTATTTGTGATAGCATATTAACCCTTTCATTTTATGCTTTGAAAGGGTTGTTTTGATTTTAGTGTTTACTCTCTTTCGTTTTGTCTTTTAGAGACTTATTTTGCTTATAAAATAGATAGCAAGTATAAGCAAAGAGTATAATGCTTACTCCTGCGATAATGTTTAAACCTATCTCATTCATCTTTTTGCCTCCTTTGCATAAGAATACATATAGCCATAATCCCAACGCTAAAAGCAGTTATGATAAAGCTTTGCGGTTTAAAGTCAAAATTCATTAATGCGAAACTCCCATTAACAAATAAGCCAAGTCCTATATTTTTAATTAATTCCAACATAGCTAAATTCTAACACAAAAATCTTAAACAACCCTAATTCAAAGAACATAAATTACTAATTTTAGTAATTATACAAGAATTATATACTATTTTTAGAAAATAGTCAAGTAAATAAAACTAATTTTAGTAAAATAATTTAAATAAATTCTAAAATTAGTATTTAAAGGTATGGACAAATTGTCTATACCTTATAACTCACTTGCTATTTTATGGGCTTTTTTAAAAATCTCTAATTTTTCCTTTAAAGTCTTATTTTCAATCAAAAGATTTAAAGCAAGTTCTGCCATTTTTGGAATTTTTGTAGTAGCCCAACCTGATATAGTCGTTTGTGGCACCCCCAAAATCTCGCTTAACTCCTTTTGCGTGATGTTTAACTCTTTGCAAACCTCCTTAACAATGTTTTCTTTCTCCATTTTATTCCTTTTCATCTGTAATAAATCTAAACTCTGCTTTTTTATGCTCTTTTAAGCTTTGCAATATATTTCCTAGTTTAGAAAGTGGAGCTTCATCATAAGAATTATAAAAAGCATTATTGCAAAGTGGGCATACAATGACAGTTTTACCTATATCTAAAGTGATTTTAGTTTTACATTGTTTGCAGGTGATTTCTAAACTTTTTAAATTTAACATTTTAACCTTTCCTTTGTTTTTATAATTTTATCAAAAAGTGCTTTATTTTTATGCTCCTTTTTTGATTTTTAAACACATTGAAATACTTTCTTTATAAAACTCTTTAGGCACAGTAATATTTTTTTGCTCTAAAAAGCCCTTATAATCAATTGTAGTTCTACTTTGCGGATAAATTGTAATATCCAAACATCTTGCTTTTTCTCCATTTGCTAAGGCTATGAGTTCTTTTTTAAGACTTTCTAGCTTTTCTTTAATAGGTTTAATCGTGTTTTCAAGCCTTATGATTTCAATCGTTAGATTTTTTGCTTTAGTATCTTCAAGCTCTTTATATTCACTTTTTTGATCTATGATATAATCTAATATAAATTGCTTTATATTTTTAACTAACCATTTTTGATAAGCTTCATCTTTTAAAACTTCGCACTCTACAATCTCTTCTTCTTTATTCATGGCTACAAAAATGCATTTTTCTTTACCACTGATATAGAGCCCAAATTGCACTTGGGCGTAGTATTTATCACTTGGTTTTTTATTTTTTTTGACAAAATCGTATTCATCTTGCGAGTATTTAAACTCATAAATAACTCCGTTTTCATCCATTCCATCTAAACTTGCTATAAACATTTCATTTTCTAAACTTTGTAAAACTATAGGAGTGATACTCACAGAATGTAAAAACTCAACTCTAGCTCTAATCAAAGCTTCATAGTTATTGCCTTTTTTCATAGCTTCATTTTGATAAACTTCTTTAAGTCCCAAGATGATATCTTTTGCTTCTTCTTTGGAATTAAAAGCACCTTTGATACCTACGCAAGATGCTACCATCGATGCACCTATTTTTCCTTTTCTAAAATTTAACCATTCATGGCTACCTTGTTCTAAGTCAATTATTCTGCAATTCATTTTATCCTGCCTTTTTTATTTTTGGAGTGCTTTTTAAAATATAAAAAGTATTTCTCGTTTCTTTGTTTCTAACTGTTTCTATTTTATAACCTTTGATTCTAAGATTATAAATATAAGCACCAAGTCTTGTAGTGATTCTTTTATCAATACAATAAAAATTATATACAGTTCCATTTTTTAATAATAGTCCTAAAACTATTTTTTCTTGTTTTTTGGATGTTATTTGCATTCCTTCTCCTTTAATCTTTTTACTTCTTTAATAGCTTTATCATCATTTTTAAAAACGCCTATAAGCCCTAAAGCATCAAGTATTTTTATACGAAAATTACTAAGTTTTACATTGATTTTAATTTCTTCTTCTAGCTTCAATGAAATTTCATTTATAGCAGTATCTTTTAATGCTATTACACCTTTTAACCTTTGAATTTCTTTTTCTAAATATCTTATTTTTTCATTTTTTTTACTATTTAAGAACATAGTTTCGACCTTTCTTTTGCATAAAGAAGCTCATAAATTTTATTTTGCAAAGAGCTAATTTCTTTTATATTTTTCATATTTGCTTCTATTTGATCTTTTAACTCTTTTAAAAGTTCTATTTTTTCATTTTCAAGATTAGAAATTTCAGTTTTTAAAGATTTATTTTCATCTTTTAAAGACTTGTTTAGCTTCATTTCTTTTCTATATTCATCTTTACTTAGTTTTATAATGACTTGTTCTTTTGTGTGATAAGCTTTCATTTTTTCTCCTTTTAGATTAATGCTTAAAAGGGACAACTGAGTTCTTTAGAATAGGAAATAAAACAAAAAGGCAAATTCTCAAGTAGTAAAGTTGCCCCATTTAAGCATTAAAGGAGCTTAAGAAAAGCCAAGAGCCTTGCTCTCTTGGCGTGAGTATTGTTTAAGTATAGGCTAAGCAAGGCTATTCTATAATTTTAGTGTTAAGGTTATTGCTGGTTGATTATTTCAATCAGCTCTTTTACTATTTTTAATAGCAAGAAAATAATATTTAAAATCTTTTCTATCATTAAAAATAGCTCCTTTCCCACCAAGAGAAATTAGCCACTTAAACAATGTTATTTTATCAAATTTATTTTTATTTTTGATAAAGCCGAGTAAATCCGCAAGTCTCGGCATTGTATAATCGTTTAAGTTTATGCTAAGCGGATTTGGTTAGAATTTGTCTGTGTTAAAAAATATTAGAGTTTTATAAGCTCTCTAATTAGCTCTAAGATTAAGATTAAAATTGTTAAGATTTTATCCCACATTTTAGAGCCTCCTTTCTCAACACCGAGACAAGTTAGCAACTTAAACTTTATGATTATACTTTCTTTTTCTTAAACTCTTGATTTTCTGTCGTTTTTAAAGTGCAAGAAAACCTTAAAAATAGCACTATAAACAATAATAACGAGCCAAGTTTATGGATAACTTGCTAACCCTTCCGCTATACAGAACTATCAACGCGATAGTAAAGCTTAATTTTCAAGCGGTCAAAAGCTTAAGAAAGCCCTTTTTTAAAGGACTTGTTAAACTTTTAAAAAAGCTTTTTGCAGTGTTTTTCGAATTTTCTAACTCTCTCTAAAAGTTCATAAGCATTTCTCATAAATTCATCTCCATAAGCTTGTAAAGATATAGATATTTCTTCATCATCTTCTAAGCTTATTTCTAAAGAGTTTTTAAAATCTTGCAAGTTTGCAAATATATTTTCTAAATTCTCTTTTCTTTCAAACTCATTTGTAATTAATTCTTTTGTTTGGTTATAAATTCTTTTTTCTTCTCTATCAAAATAAAAATCTGTAAAACTCATTTTTTATCCTTTTTTAGTTATAATCACTTTCACTCTAGGAAGGTGATGTAATGGACGAAATACAAAGCTTAAAAGCTCAACTTAATAATCTTCTTTTAAGAGTTAGCGAACTAGAAAGTAAAGTCGCAACCCTTGAAAAAAGACTAAATGACAAAGATTTTCAAGTTTTAAATGAAACTCCTAATCTTTTAGAGAAATAACAAATCCTTTGTTTTCAAACGCTTCTTTGGTGACTATGTTTTTAACTGCATTATCAAGAACATCAGCTAAAAACTCTTCCAAAGAAGCGTAACTTTTTGAATAATTTCTTTCAAAAGCTATTTCTAGCATTTTTTTTAAATCAGGTCTTAAATCTAATTTAATCTCTAACATTTTTTCTCCTTTTTGTTTTGTTGATAAAAGTATATAATAAAGAAACTTAATTAAAATTTAATTTAGTATATTAATTAGAAACTTTTTTAAAAAATATTTGTGATATAATTTTTAAGAATAAATAAAAACAAAAATAATAATGAAAGCTAGGATTATGAATTCAATTATAAAATTTTTTTTAGCGATACTGTGTATTGGATGTGTCAATTATCTTTTAATATATTATAGCGATGGATATTTTAATTCATCATATAAAGAAACTATACTTTTTATAGATGTAATTTTTACTTGGGCATTTTGCTTTATTTTTATTTATGCAATATTTTATACAATTAAAAAAATTTATTACGGAAATGATAAATGTAAAAACTTTATTTTTGATTCTGCTATTGCTATAATAGTAATAACAGTAATAACTAAAATTTTATTAATTTCATTTTTAAGAAGCTTAAATTTATACGGTATTGATGTGATTTTAGTAATGATAGGTATTGCTGTGGGAATATATGCTTATGTATTTGCTTTGACTGTGTTATTAAGATTGACATTTAAAGGAATTGAAGTTAATTATCCCGTAAGCAATAGCTCTGTAATAAGACTTTTAAAAGTTTTGCATATAGCTTGTTTAGTTGCTGATTTGACAATTATTGGAGCTTTTTTTGGAATCCCTATATTTTTAGCATTGTGGATTTTTCAGTATATTTTTGCAAATGAAAAAAATCCTTTTTTTGTATTTAGAAAATACAATCCTAAGCCATATCAAGAAGAAGATATTATAGATGTTGAAGTTGAAGATGAAAAACCAAAAAAATCCTTAAAAACATTTTTAGAAAATTGGAAGGATTAAAATTTGAGAATAATACTAGCTTTATTTATATATATTTACGCCTTTGGGACTGATGTATGCAAAATGATAGATTTTAAAGAATTTGAATACTTAAACAAATACTTATCTAATTTTGATGATAATACTGAAAATAATAAATTATTAGATAAAGCATTTTTAGAATGCAAAATTCAAAATAATAAAAAAGTTACAAAAATAAATAAAAGTGCTTGTTTGTATATTTATAAAAATTTTGTATCAAATCAAAGATGGGATACGTTGAAAAGCTTGCCTGATGTTATTTTAGCATTAATATTTACACAGACTATTTTAATGGATGAAGATAATAAAAATGATAAAGAAGTAGCTGTTGTGATGAGTAGCAAGCTCAGTGAATTAATTCGTGAGCTTTTAGATTTTGGATTAAAAAGAGCTAAAAATAAAGACGCTATAGATAATCTTAAGCTTTTAGAATTTTTAGCAGAAACAAATAATTTAACTTTTAAAAAAATAAAACTTTGTCCTTTATACAATGATGGAAAATTACAATCTGATAAAATAGATATGCCTTGTGCTTGTAAAGCAAGCTTGGTTGATTTAATACAAAATAATAGATTTCAAGAATCATTTTTTAAAGCAAAACTTTTATGTGATAAATACAAAGATAGCGTGAGTTGTGGAGTTGTTGGTGGGCTTTATGAGAATGGAAAAGGTGTAAGGATAAATTTTAAACAAGCAAAAAAATATTATGGTTTAGCTTGTGATGGTGGTTATCAACTTGGTTGCGATGGATATAAAAGGTTGATGGGGTATTGAGAGGTTAAGATTTATGAATTTATCCAGTCTATATTAATTATTTCAAGATTTTCTTTTTTATAAACAATTTTCAAATAATTCGTCTTTACACAAAAAATCCCTGGAGGATATTCGTTTTCACGTTCTAATATTATTTTATTTTGTTGTTTTATCCCGTAAAAAATACCAGTACAGGGTTTTAAAAAATTATCCTTATGAGTATTAAAAAAATTGTGAATTTTTATTTCACAATCTTCACTTATATTAAAATGCTTACATAAATCATAAGCATTTTCAATGCAAGCCATTTATATCTTCTTTCGTAGCTGGTATAATATCTTGTAAAAATACGCTTTCAATAGGCATAGTATCGCCGTTTTTTGTTTTTTCCCAGCATTCATCATGAGACATTTCTGAAAGCTCTTTTGCTGTTTTTAAGGCGAATTTATTGATAGTTTCGTCTAAAATACTTATTTCTTTTGCAGTAAAATCATCTAAATTAGGCTCTTTTAAACACAAGAAAGATTGTTGTTGATATTCGCCTTTATTTACTTTTATGCTTTTGATAAACTCATTTTTTTCTAAACTAGTTAAAATGTTTTCTAATTTTTTAACTACCGGTCCTTGTGGATTTTTTATATAAGATGTTTGAGTTAGAGATGCGTAATTTTTATACATAAAGGCTCTGTCTGCAAACCATAAAATTTTATTTAATTTTACTTTTCCAAGATCAGCTGGAGCATAGTTCGTTTGAAAGTAATTTATGATATAAATAATTATATTTTCTATTTTTTTCATCTTATACTCCTTTCTAAAATTTATAAAAGCATAATATACTTAAACTAAAAAATCGTTTAAGATTGTCAACTTCCGGTTAAAATATCACAATTAACCTTATAATTTTTTACACCCTCGTCATCCACTTCATGGTTTGGCACTTGATAACATTCTTTAAAATTCTTGCCTTTTAAAATCTTAGTGTAAGAGCTTGGAATGGCAATTTGATTTCTTATTCTTTATGGATTATTATCATAATTAACCAAATTTAAAACTTCTAAACTTCCAAGCTTTGAAGCTACTTGTCTTTCTCTTTTTTCAATCTTGTTCCAAACCCTTTGATTGATTTGTGGATTTTGTGGAGTAATATTACTCATTAAGAATGTGCTTCTTTGAGCTTGAGTTGTTTTTCTCATTGAGGCATTAGAAAGAGTGTGTCCTCTATCATAACCACTATTTTTATAATCACTCCAAGTGGTGCGATATTTTTTAGGGATATTTGTATCATCTTCAAATCGTGGGCGTTTTTTAATTTGTTCGCCTTTTAAATTTTCCGCTTCTAATTTATAAGCTACAGCTTTAGTGCCTTTATAATTATAATCATAACAATTTAGATAATAAAACTTATCTAAAACTTGAGAGCAGTTTTGTTTAGTAAAATACTTTGCAAAATCTTCACTCGGTTTATATTGTGTGTAATCAGCAAAAGCTAGAGTTGCTAGCAACGGTAAAAGTATGAGTTTTTCATTTTGTTTAACTTGTTGCTTTAATCATTTCTTTTAAAGTTCTGCTTTGGTTTTCTTCATCATAAAAAGGTTTAAAATAAAAATGCACTTTTTCTAAATTTTCCCTACCTTTTTGAGTTTTTTTACTAAGCGTAAATTCTTCACATTGTAAGAAATATAAAAGCATATCATATTCTAAAGTTTTTGCAAAAGCTTCTTTTATATCATCTATGTTTGCTATATTTCCAAGTCTTGAAAATATTTCGTTTTTAGAATGCTTATTTATAATATGAAAGTTATATTCTCCACGCTCAGATATTAGTTCTAAATCATTTTTAAAATCAGTATCTATTAAATTAATAGCATTATTTTTTATTTCCTCGTATCTTATATTTCTTTCTTTTGATCCAAAATTTTTAAATTTTTCTCCTATTTTTTCATAATATAAAAAATTTTTTGCACTTTCTAAAGTATCATGCAATATAGTATCAAATTCGCTAAATCTAAAATGATTACCATACCAATATTTTTCATTTGTTTCTAATTTTAATCTTTCAATACTATTTTTAATAAAATTGGTATTTAGAAAATGACATTTAGATAATATTTTTAAATGTGTATGGCTAATATAATGTTGTATTTTATTTCCATTCTCATCCCAAAGCCAAAAACCTATATTTATAAATTCTTCACTGGCTGAGTAAGGAAAATATTTTATCATTTTATATTTAAACATTTTCATAACTATATACCGCTTTTTGTCCTTGTCTTTTATATATCATATTGCTTAAAGCTTGTTTTTGTGCTGAAGTCAAGCTTAGCCACTCTAATGGTATAGCGTTTATTATATCTAAAATTTCTTGACAATTTAATTTCTTTTTATTTATTTTGATATGTTTTAAGTGGTCAAGTAATAAATAATTTTTATCGAAAGTATTTTTATCAAAATACTGATTAGAGTTAATCTCATCATCTAAAATAATATTTAATGCCTTTAATATATCAAAAGCTAAACCAAAATCAATCAAAAAAATCTTTTTTAAATCATTGATTAAAATATTTGGATTTTTAAATTCTCTATCACTATTCATTAAAATTCCATCATACAAGCAAGTATAATTTTTAAATTTATTTGTTAATTCTTTTGGATAAATTTTACTTGCATTAAATATATATGAAATTCCTAAATTTAAACCTTTTGAATTTTTGATATTTTCTAATGCTTCTTTGTCTCTTTGAGTTCCATTTTTTAATTTATTATCTGCTAATTTTATAAAATCATCATCTATATTTAATAAAGCTATGCCGGGGATATCTTTAAAATTTAATTCTTGCAAATATAAATAAGAAAAAAGTTCAGCAAATAAGCTTTTTCCAGTTCCGCAAACACTGTTATATTTAGTTTTTAATATAAATTTAGAATTATCCTTAATACTTACTTCTAAAGGACAACTAGCTCCATAATCAGTAACCCTTATAATATTAGATATCTCAAAAATATTTAATTTTACTCTCATCCCACCACTTCTATAAAATTTTTAAAGGTTTCAATCGCCATTTTTGATACTACAGCACCTAAGATCTCGCATTGTTCAAATTCGCTATTATCTACTTTTTTATCCTCGTATTTTTTATTTTCAGAAACTAAAAAAATATAATCTTCAAAAGGTTCTTTTTTAATTTTTTTACAAAATAAATCATCATTTTTTCTAAAAATAACAATATCTGCATTTGAAATAGCCCCAAGTGAATTTTTGCTTCTATCCACAATAATAAAATCTCCATTAGATAAAATAGGTTCCATGCTATCGCCATTAATTTT
>NZ_MJWZ01000063.1:0-11672 GCF_001762535.1 Campylobacter sp. BCW_6889
TGTTTAAACATAATTTCATTAGCACTTTTAAAAAAGTCTTTTTTAATCTCAAAGCCATAAGCTTTGCGGTTTAAATTTGTAGCTGCTAAAAGTGTGCTACCACTTCCAGCACATGGATCAATTACTACATCATTTACATCTGTAAAAATACTAATTAATCTTTCTAAAAGTTTTATAGGCTTTTGTGTGGGATGTACTTTAGGAATACCTTCATCTTTTTGCCAATCCATGCAGTTATAAATCATCTTTCCATCATTGTTAAATTTTGGAAGTTTTTCACGATATAAGATTAAAGCATATTCACAATTTCCAACTATTTTCATATTTGCTTTTAAAACTTGAGATGAGCTTTGTTTTCTAAAAACCAAATTTATATAATGATTAAAGCCATATTTTTTAGCTACTTCAATTAACATTGTTTGTTGTTCAAAAGAGCAAAAAACAATCATGCAAGGACTTTTACCGCATTCTTTAGGTTCTTTTATAAGCATTTTAGAGCAAAAGTGCATAAATTCGCTAACTCTAAAATCATTATCTGTGTCAAAAAATGCCTTGTTTGCTTTTTTGCTTTCTCCATTTTTATTATCCCCATTTATATACCATTCAGGAGATGAAGCATAAGCATTGTTGCCTAAATTATAAGGAATATCAGCTATTACAAGCTGTGCTTTTGGTATATTATATCTTTTAAAATTTTGAAAATGGTCGTTATAAAGCTGTGGGTGAAACATCATCACTTCCTTTTTGATTAAATAAATTAGGCTCTTCTAAAAAGGCTATTTTTTCCATTATTTCATTAAATTCGCTCTGATAGTCTTTGATATTCTGATTTAATATGCTTCTTTCATCTTTAACTCTTTGTATAGATCTATGAATTGCTAAAGCTCTTTTGGTTAAAACTTCTATCTCTTGGTTTAACTCACCTTGATTTAATTCCTTTGACTGCTCTAATTGCTGATTAGTATTTTTTTTCATTTTTTATCCTTTTAATTATATTTTCAAGTTTTAAAAGTCCGCGTTCTAAAACTTCTTGTTCTTCTTTACTTCTTGCTTTTAGCTCATTTATTCCTTTTGCTGCAATAGAATAAAACACCAAATCAATTCGTTTGTAAAACTCTAATTTCTTTTTGTATTCTTCTCTTAGTCTTTGCAAAATGTTTTCTTTCTCTTTTTCAAATAAAGCTAAAACAAAAGAATCTGAAAAATAAAAACAAAGTCTTCTTTCTTTATTTTCCCCTACAATCTTTGCATCTTTAAAAAAGTATTTAAGATCATTATTTAAAACAAGTTTTGCTAAATCGTAAGCTTCTAATTCTCTTGTAATATTCATTTAACACCTCATTGTATAAGTTTTATTAAATTCTCTTGTGATCTTTTCTACTTTAAAGCTAGTTTTTAATTTATTATCACATTCAGGACAAAAGCCATCTAAACTCACGCTTTTTACATCGCCTATAATTTCATCAAGACCTTTAAAAAATTTAGAATTTGGCACAAATTCTAAGTTGCATTTTGAACATTTTATTGTCCCTTTAAAAATAAAATTTACTTTCATATTCTCTCCTAACTTGCCAAAGCGTAAGGCTTAAATATCTTAGCCCAACGTGGATTGTTTAAATACTTTGTTTGCTCAAGTATCACTCTCATATTAAAATGCCAAATTCCTACCATTCTTAAATAATCTTGCATAAGATCTAATGCATCATTGATATCATTTTCTATTCTATCTAAGAACTTATCCTTTATCTTCAATGTAAGCTCTAATCTTTTCCATCGCACAAATTCCCTTTTAATGTTTTCTTTGTGATAGTGTTTTTGTTTTTCGTATTTATCATAAAGTAAAATGCGTTCTAATTTATAGTATTTACTTTGAGGATTGTTGATATACATACTTGTTTTATAAGTATGAAAATCGCCAAAGATTTTAAGTTTGCTAAACCTTTCTTGGTGTTTAAATTCTCTTGGTTTAGATACTGCTAGATCATCATCAAAATCACAGGCAATATCCACACTATAAGCTTTAAACCTTTTTATCATTTTGCTTAAAATTTTCCACACTTCAGCTTCTATTTGTTTACTAGGCTGATAAAGCCCATTAAATTGCACCTCTATGTAGTAATCTTTTGCTTTTTTATTCTTTTTCGAAAGCTCAAAGCAAGCCTTAGAATTATCTAATATAATGATAGTATTTGAAAGGCTTTTATTTCTAGGTTTTATATTGATATAACGCATTTTAAAAGGATAAAATTTATCATTGGTTTTTATGCCTTTGAATTTGTCTTTTGCAAATTCATCAATGCTTTTGTTTCTTGTTGTGCTTCGCATTTTTTCAAAAAGCCCCCATCTTTTAAGGTATTTGTAAAAGGTTTTTTTATTGATAACGAAACGGAAGCTGTCGTATCCTGTGCTATGATTTGTTTGCATAAAATATCCTTTTCAAAACCTTTTTTCATTAAAAAGCCATTGCTACTTATCTTTACAAGTGCATAGCCACGCATTGCTAAACTTTCTATTACCTTTGCTCTTTGTGCTTTTTTAAAAGCATCATTATCTTTTTGTATGGGTTTAAAACTCATTTTTTTCCTTTTTTTAGACATTAAATGAGTGTTTAGGGTTTATTAAAATGTCCTAAACACTGTTAAACTGGTGATTTATTTAATAGTTGAAATTTTTTCTTCGTTTTTCTAATTTAAATACTAATATATCACAAGCTTTTTTACTTAGCTCATCATTAGCGCATAAAATTTTAGTTTTAAGTTCTCGCATTAAACTTTCCACCCAAAGAAAAAGCTCATCATCTCTAAAAACAAAAAGCTGATTTTTGGCAAATTCTGCTTTTAGTTTCTCGTATTTTTCCCCTTGTATATTTTTAAGCTTAAAAACCTTTTCTTTAGTCTTTTTATGTTTTTGCTTTTCGATTAAAAGCTGATATTTTAAAGCTTTTATTTCGTTTTCTAGGTATGGTTTATTACTCATTTTTTAAGCTCCTTAAGTTCTTTTTCAAGCCTATAAACTTTTGCCGATAAAACACATAATAAAGTCGCTAATACTAAAACTATAATTTCTAAAATCATTTTTAACTCCTTTTTTGATATAATAGAAAAGGTAAAAGATGATAAGGGCTTTCGCCCTTTGCCTTAATGCTTTCTTGCGTTGATAATGGCTGTTATCAAGCAGATTAAAGCAGTGATTAACTCGAGCACATCACTAGCGTTCATCTTTTACTCCTTTCTTTTATTTCAAAAGTAATTTATCTTTACTTTTGATAACACAATTATAACATAATAATTACTAATTGTCAAGGTTATAATAATTTATTTTTATTTTTTGTAGATAAAGAAGTAATTTAAATTTACTTTGTGGATTAATTTTCGTTAATCCACGCTTTAAAGTCTTTTTTGATAGCTTCTGCTTTTTCTAATTTTGCTTCTAGTTCAAAAATTTTTTTAAGCATATTAATAGCGTGTGCCATTTGAAAACTTATTTTTTCAGTAGAAATGGCATTTTTTACTGCGCCTTCACCAAAACCTATTAACTCGGCTAACTCTTTATAAGTTAAATTTCTTTCCTTGCAAAAATCCTTAATTTCTTGTGCTGTCATTTTTACCCCTTGATTAGAAAAACTTATTAGCCAAAGAAAAAGCTAAGCTTATACTTTGTTTTATAGCTTCTTCATCTGCTAATTTTATACTATCTCTAAGTTTATCACCTAAAGTTTTATTATTTTGTAATGTTTTTGGGATTGATTTTAAAATTTCTAAAGATTTAAGAGTTAATCTTACACCAAAAAAACACTCAAACCCTAAAGTTTTTACCTCTTCATTAAAACTTATAAAATCAAAATCTCTTAATGCTATAATCGTTTCATAGACAAATTTTACATCTTCTTTGGTTGCATCGCTATCCTTGATAATGTCTTTTAAAATGTAAATATCTTTTTTTATAGGAAAATTATCAAGCAAGATAGCTAATACTTTTGCGCTATAAAAATCAAATTTTTCTATATTGCTTTGCATTATATTACCTCTTTTCTTTTTCCTCACAAACAAAATAAACTTTTACATTCTTATTTTTATTGATTAAAAGAATTTGTTCGTGTAAATTTTCAAAAGGACTTTCTAAATTGTCATAAAATTTCAATCCACACACAGGACAATTTTTTATACTATTGTGAGTATCTATAATGATTTGCGTTTCACAATTTTTGCACTCTAGTTTAAACTTTTTTATCTTGGCGATTTCTTGTTCCATCACATTCCTTTTTACAAACAAAATAAAATTCTGCATTTTTATTTTTGCTAACACTTTTGAACAATTCAGTTAAAATTTCAAAGGGATTATATCCTAAATTTTCATCTATAAACTTTATTCCACATTGCGGACAAGTTTTAATAACATTACCTATTTTTGTAATGATTTTTGTATCGCAATTTTTACATTTTATTTTTAATTCTGTAATTTTTTTTAAATTCTTATCCATATTTAAACCTTATTTTATTAGTTCAAAAATATAACTAATGGTATGTTTAAGGATTTCATTGTTTGTTTTGTTCGAAAATTTTAAAATTCTATCAGCTAAGGTTTCGCCATTTTGTAAGCTTTTTGGTGTTGCCCTTAAAATACTTAAACCTTTAGCACTCAAGCTTACATTTAAAAATGCAATTGGGTTCATTGTTTTGCTTTGTATTTTAATGAGTTCTAATTCTTCTAAATATAAAATGCTATGATAATAAATCTTTTCTAATTCTACTATATCTTTTTGCGTTTCGCTTATTATATTTTGAAGTAAAATATCGCTTTTAAGTGGGAAATTTTCGAGTAAAATTTTAAAAACTCTCCCTGTGCAAATATCAAAATGTTCTAAATTATTCATAATATACCTTATTATTATAAAAAATAAAATTAACAAATTTAAAAGCTAATTTTATCAAAAAAATATTTAGCTTTAACCTGCTTTCAAAATCGCTTAAAATTTTAACTATTTGAGTTGCTAAAGGGCGGTATTCTTCATCTGCTTTTTTTTGCAATTCATTTTTTAATTTGTCACTAACCTTTATTTGTATAAGATTGCTACCAATGCATTATTAAAATCTAATTCACTTAAATTTATATTTTCCAAGTTTGCATTATTTAAAGAAATCCCTTCTAAAATGCAATACTCAACTAATTCTTTTTCACTTTTTCTATCATCTTCGATAATGATAGTTTCATCTAATCTTTTTAAAATTCCCATTTTAACTCCTTAATTATTTTTTCTAAAAGCTCAATTTTTTTAATATTTAATTCCAAGATTTTAATATTTAATTCTTTTGTAATCATAAGCTTTTTTAAGCTTGTCAACTAATTTCATTTTAGCAACTCCGCGTTTTCGTGGATATTGCCGATGATTTCAACACAGTCCTTTATGTAACATATTTCTAAAAAGGTTACACAATACTCATGAGAAGCTTGAGAAGCTTTCCTATTTATAACCTTAAATATCCCATTATGGTATTGGACAAAGCCCTTTTCTACTTTATTGTAGTCTAGTTGTATACGGAGTATATCACCTTCATAGATCTTTTTACCATTTTTATCATAAAGTCCTGTAAATAATTCTATCTCATAATTACATGATGTAAAGTCTTTAACTTTACAATATTCATCATAGTCTCCACCGTAATAATTGCTTTCATAACTGTGTTCTATAGTAAGAACATAGTTTTCATCATCAACATTTCCTGTAACTGCAATATACTCATTATTGTTTATATTATCATTGTATATTTTCTGTTTTAAATATTTTTTACCATCCCAAATCCTAAAATCAAAATCTCCTAATTTCATTCTTTCTCTCCTTTTGTACTTCTTTCAACTTCTTGCCATTCTTTGTCACTTTTAAATTCTCTATCAACTTGCTTTCAAAATCGCTTTTAAAATGGCTATTTGCCCTTTACCTGTTATTTTTGTCGTGCTTACAAGTCTATCGCCGTTGATGGTGCTAACAGTCGTTTCACTTACCTTAAAAAGTCCTTGTTCGATGTATTTTTGATAAGGTTTGTTATCGCTCATTAAAAATCCTTTTTCACGCAAGATCTTAAAAAGTCTTTTCTCGCCAATTTCAAGATTATTTTTTTCGTGTAAGATTTTTGCGTAATCTCTTATCAAAATAGCATCATTTGTGTTTTGAATGCGATTTGCAAAATGAATTAAAGGTGCATTTTGTTCGGCTTCGTTTTTTAAATTTACATTTTCAATTTGAAGCTTTTCATTTCTCTCTAAAAGTTCTAATTGCATTTGCAAACTTTCTTTTAATGAAAGCGGTTTATAACTTTGTTTTTTAAGCTCATTTTCTAAGTATTCTAATCTATCGATTATCTTTGCTCTTAGTTCTACACTATATCCACTCACTAAAATTAGCACTTCTCTTTTTGGTAAGCGATAATACTTGTAAAACTGCTTATTTTGTGGGTTTTGGTAGGTATGCTCAAATTTGAAGACACCCCCTTCAACCACTTTTTCTAAGTAAGTTTCTATATCTCTTGTAACATTTCTGTGTTCTTTTCCTGTAAGCTCTGCTATCTCTAAAGAAGTTAAGCTTATTTCTTTGTTTTCATCTTTTCTAAACAGCTCTAAATTCATTTATTCTCCTTAAAATTTTTTAGTGTTTAAATGAAGACTTAAGAGCCATCTTAAAAGATGGCTTAATTTAAGAAGAAATAAATAAATTTGAGGACTTTAAAAGAATTCTCATTAGTCCTCATTTAAACACTAACCAAAACATAGGACCTGCATTCAAAGTCTAAAAGACTTTTGGTATTTTGGTAAATTAACAAAGCTTTAAAAAAGCCCACTTTCCACACCGTCGCCTGTGAGTGTAATAAAGATAAGAACACACTAGCCATAAAAGGCTAGTGAAGCAATCTAAAAAATATCAAACCTTTAAAGTTCGCAATTGTAGGCGTTTATCCACTTAACGCAACTTTTGCAAAAACCCTTTAAGCACACTTTTTGCTATCACTTTAAAAAATGCGATTTTAAAGTGCTTAGATAAATGTGCTTAATGAGGCTTTTAAGCTGCCTCAATTTCTTCTAGTAAAGCTTTAATCTGTGTAATAGCTCTTTCGTGTGCCTCTTTGTAAGTTACATTCTTTTTATACTCACTTTTTAAATCTTCAATCCTTTGCGTTAGCCTTTCATCGTCTCTTATTCCAAGTTTTAAAAGTGCAATTTCTACTTTTGAATTACGCTTAGTGGGAGTGCTAAGCCAAACAGATAAAGTCCTATCTGTAAGATCTAGTTTTTTTTCTACTTCTGCTATAGTTCCAACATCTAAAATTTGTTTGATTTTTTCATATAGTTTCATTTTAAACTCCTTAAAGAAATGATTGTTTTTTCAAAAAGTCCATCGCTGATCGCTTCTATGCTTACCTCATCATTTTCATGTAAAAAATTCAGCGCTTTCTCGAATACCTCATCGCTGAAATTAAAACACTTTCTAAGTTCTTCCTTTTCTTCACTTTTTCTAAAACTTAAAACATCTAAAATTGATTTTGCTTCTATCATTTTTTGCTCCTAAAAACTTGTTAAAAGCTTTTTTGTGATACAATCTAAAAGCTTTTAAGAAAGGTTTTAAATGGACTTTTATACTCCTATTAAAGATATTTTTGGCTCAAGCGTTTCAGCTTTTTTCTTTGGTTTTATGCTTGGTTTTGTGCTTTGTAAAATGTTTTCTTTTATGAAATTTCTTATTAAAGCACTAGAAAAGAAAAAAACTAATATTTGGCATGATACTTGTCCTTATGTTTCACACAATGGCAAGCCGTTAGCTATTTCTTTTAAAACACGAAATAGAAAAACCATCGATGTAAATTGTCCCTGTTTTAATTCTTCGAATAAAACTTGCATAAAATCAGGCTTTATTTGTGCTTTTTACAATGATTGATTAACAAAGCCAACGAAAAACCTACTACAAAAAAACAAGCTGATATTACATCTTGCATTTTATTTCCTTTGTGTGCAACTTTTGTTTTTAATTTAAAACAATTTGCAATTAACTTTTTTAAATTGTTGGTGTTATTATAATAAAAATATACTCATTTTGTCAAGTTTATATTTTCATTTTGTAAAAAAATACTAAATTTTTGAGTATAAATATTTCTTATGATACAATTTCTAAAAACATTAAAAAAGGAGCTAAAATGAAAGAAAGCATTTCATACGAAAACTATGAAAAGAATTTGAAATTGGAACTAGAAAATAAAAGAAAGGATTTTGATAGTCAAATTTCACAAATCATACCAGGTCAAACGCAAATGATAAAACTTTATTTTTGGTTTGCTACTCTTATAATATCAGGACTTTTGACTATATCAGGCAAGATGCTTAAAATTTATCTTACTTTTTCAAACTTGGAAATCTTACAAATATCTTTTTTCATCCTAACTTTTGCATGTGGCTTAGCTTGTATCTTTTTTGCACTAAAAGCGATTTTAAAAGGGGCTATTATCTATCATCCAGCTGGACTAAAAAAAGTATTTGAAGAGTTTCCAAAAGATAAGTATGAGCATGTAAAAGGCTTAGAGAGAATGATAAACGCAACTTATAAAGCTATAGAAGCAAACAAAAATGAAATCTTAAAAACTACAAAACAATTGCGTTTATCTTTTTATAGCATTATTCTTTGTTTGTCTTTTTTTATAGTATTTTTAATCACATTATTTCCAAATTTTATAGAAAGGGGGTGAGTATGCTTGGCAGATGAAAAAGAAAGCGTGGAAGTAGATGCGCCTACTCCAACACAAACCAGAGATGATAAAAAAGATTAAGGCGATTTAGCCTTAATAAAACAAAATATAATACCCAAAAAAGAAAAACGCAAGTATAAACCAAAACTCCATTTTTCAGCCTTTTAAATTAAAATAATATAAGTTTAAATTAAAACTTGGCATACTTATTGCTTAGGTTTTAACAAACGATTTAATTTTTTTATATTGTTGGTGTTATTATAATAAAAATATACTCATTTTGTCAAGTTATTTTATAACTTTTGAAAGGATTTTTGTGGACGTTAAAGAAATATTAGATCAATGGAAATCAGAACAAAAACTAAAAACTTATAAAGATTTGGCTATTTTTTTAGGTGTAGCACCAAATACACTCGATGTTTGGAAACAAAGAGGTAGTATACCTCCTAAAAATATACTCAAATATATTCAAATGCATTCAAGTATAAAATCCACAAATACAATTTCAATACGTTATTTTCCTGACATTTACGCAAGTGCTGGTTTTGGCAATACAAATGAAAATGAAAATTTTCAAATTATCAACGTAGATAAAACTTTTTTAACTGAAGTTTTAGGAGTGCCTTACAAAACTCAATATGATATGATTAAAATTAATGGCGATAGCATGGAACCTATTTTATCTAATGGAGATTTTATTATTGTGGATAGAAGCAAAAATTCACTTGGGGCTATTTCAAATGCAGATATTGTTATTTTTAGAAAAAATGATGATTTATTTTGTAAAAAAATTAAAAAAGAACCTTTTGAAGATTATATTTTTTTAGTTTCTGAAAATAAAAAATACGAGGATAAAAAAGTAGATAATAGCGAATTTGAACAATGCGAGATCTTAGGTGCTGTAGTATCAAAAATGGCGATTGAAACCTTTAAAAATTTTATAGAAGTGGTGGGATGAGAGTAAAATTAAATATTTTTGAGATATCTAATATTATAAGGGTTACTGATTATGGAGCTAGTTGTCCTTTAGAAGTAAGTATTAAGGATAATTCTAAATTTATATTAAAAACTAAATATAACAGTGTTTGCGGAACTGGAAAAAGCTTATTTGCTGAACTTTTTTCTTATTTATATTTGCAAGAATTAAATTTTAAAGATATCCCCGGCATAGCTTTATTAAATATAGATGATGATTTTATAAAATTAGCAGATAATAAATTAAAAAATGGAACTCAAAGAGACAAAGAAGCATTAGAAAATATCAAAAATTCAAAAGGTTTAAATTTAGGAATTTCATATATATTTAATGCAAGTAAAATTTATCCAAAAGAATTAACAAATAAATTTAAAAATTATACTTGCTTGTATGATGGAATTTTAATGAATAGTGATAGAGAATTTAAAAATCCAAATATTTTAATCAATGATTTAAAAAAGATTTTTTTGATTGATTTTGGTTTAGCTTTTGATATATTAAAGGCATTAAATATTATTTTAGATGATGAGATTAACTCTAATCAGTATTTTGATAAAAATACTTTCGATAAAAATTATTTATTACTTGACCACTTAAAACATATCAAAATAAATAAAAAGAAATTAAATTGTCAAGAAATTTTAGATATAATAAACGCTATACCATTAGAGTGGCTAAGCTTGACTTCAGCACAAAAACAAGCTTTAAGCAATATGATATATAAAAGACAAGGACAAAAAGCGGTATATAGTTATGAAAATGTTTAAATATAAAATGATAAAATATTTTCCTTACTCAGCCAGTGAAGAATTTATAAATATAGGTTTTTGGCTTTGGGATGAGAATGGAAATAAAATACAACATTATATTAGCCATACACATTTAAAAATATTATCTAAATGTCATTTTCTAAATACCAATTTTATTAAAAATAGTATTGAAAGATTAAAATTAGAAACAAATGAAAAATATTGGTATGGTAATCATTTTAGATTTAGCGAATTTGATACTATATTGCATGATACTTTAGAAAGTGCAAAAAATTTTTTATATTATGAAAAAATAGGAGAAAAATTTAAAAATTTTGGATCAAAAGAAAGAAATATAAGATACGAGGAAATAAAAAATAATGCTATTAATTTAATAGATACTGATTTTAAAAATGATTTAGAACTAATATCTGAGCGTGGAGAATATAACTTTCATATTATAAATAAGCATTCTAAAAACGAAATATTTTCAAGACTTGGAAATATAGCAAACATAGATGATATAAAAGAAGCTTTTGCAAAAACTTTAGAATATGATATGCTTTTATATTTCTTACAATGTGAAGAATTTACGCTTAGTAAAAAAACTCAAAAAGGTAGGGAAAATTTAGAAAAAGTGCATTTTTATTTTAAACCTTTTTATGATGAAGAAAACCAAAGCAGAACTTTAAAAGAAATGATTAAAGCAACAAGTTAAACAAAATGAAAAACTCATACTTTTACCGTTGCTAGCAACTCTAGCTTTTGCTGATTACACACAATATAAACCGAGTGAAGATTTTGCAAAGTATTTTACTAAACAAAACTGCTCTCAAGTTTTAGATAAGTTTTATTATCTAAATTGTTATGATTATAATTATAAAGGCACTAAAGCTGTAGCTTATAAATTAGAAGCGGAAAATTTAAAAGGCGAACAAATTAAAAAACGCCCACGATTTGAAGATGATACAAATATCCCTAAAAAATATCGCACCACTTGGAGTGATTATAAAAATAGTGGTTATGATAGAGGACACACTCTTTCTAATGCCTCAATGAGAAAAACAACTCAAGCTCAAAGAAGCACATTCTTAATGAGTAATATTACTCCACAAAATCCACAAATCAATCAAAGGGTTTGGAACAAGATTGAAAAAAGAGAAAGACAAGTAGCTTCAAAGCTTGGAAGTTTAGAAGTTTTAAATTTGGTTAATTATGATA